>CAYTRM010000109.1:0-8201 GCA_964440225.1 uncultured Thermoleophilia bacterium
TGTAGTTGAAGGTGAAGGCGACGTCCTTCGCGGTCACGGGGACGCCGTCGTGCCACGTCGCGTCGTCGCGGATGGTGAACGTCCACTCGAGGCCGTCATCGGAGACCTCCCAGGCGGTGGCGAGCTCCGGCCTGGGCTCGAGGGTGTCGGCGTCGAAGCCGACGAGGAAGTCGTAGTTCATGTGCCAGAGCATGTAGTCCGTACCCTGGATGCCGATGAACGGGTTCAGGTTGTCCGGCTCCTGGACCCAGCCGATGTGGAGGGAGGTCTTGTCGCCGGTCTGGGCGTCGCCGGTGGCCGGCGACGGGCTCGAGTCGGCGAGGACGGCTCCGGACAGCGCCAGTGTCGCCAGCGCCGCCAGGAGGATGATGAAGAGGGGCTTCGCGGATAGTCCGCGACGCGCCTCACGGTGATTGCCCATACGGGTTCCTTTCTCTGATGGTGATCCGGGTGTCCGCCGAACGCTCACGGTCGTCCGGCCGGTGCGGTAGCTGAGAGTCTGTCGATGACGCCGGCGGCCTCGCGCTCGAGCGTGAACGCCGGCCCCTCGGCGAGGATCTGCGCGAGCCGGCCGCGCACGCGCTCGAGCAGGGTGCCTCCGTCGTGCGCGACCCAGCGCTCGTGGGTGCTCTGGTCGAGCAGGGCCGGCCGCCAGAAGCGCCGGTGGTGCGTGCGCGTCATGCGTCTGCCGAGGTGGTTGCCGCCGGGCCCGACCGCCTCGACCTCCAGGAGGGCGAGCGACTCGTCGTCCACCGGCACCTCCTCGAGCAGGGCGCGCGCGTACCCGGCCATCTCGTCTCCGAGCACGAGGCCCTCGAGCGCGCTCTGCAGGCCGCTCTCGAGGTAGCCCAGGTCGTGGAGCAGCGTCGCGCGCGAGAGCGCGCCCAGGATGGTCGCGACGCCGAGCTCGAGCGACCACTGTTCGTCGAGCAGCTTGCTGTCCGAGTGCCCCGCGTACGACCAGCTCGGCAGGCCGTACCGGCGGATCAGGTCGAGGTGCGCCTGGTTGGCGAGAAAGACGCCGGGCGCGTTGTAGACGTCGACGAACGACTGCATGTTCATGACGCCGGTGCCGGCGCCCAGGACGAACGGGGAGCCCGGCCGCGCGAGCTGGTGCAGGACGAGGCCGGCGAGCATCTCGGCGTTGGCGACGGCGACGCAGGCGGAGAGCGACGCCGGGCCTTGCGAGCCCGCCGAGACCGAGGCGGCCAGCACCAGCGGCACCTCGAGGTCGGCGCAGGCGAGCGTCTTGCTGCAGGCGACGTCGTCGAGCATGAGCGGCGGCGAGCTCATGGTGAGGCAGGCGAGGCTCGCCTTCTCGCCGCAGGCCTCCGCCATCTCGCGCATTGCGTAGAGCGACGCGCCACCGAACGGGCTCGAGACGACGATCGGCTTGCGCGTGCCGCGCAGCATCGCCGCGAACTGCCGGACGTCGACGACGTCGTTCTCGACGTCGTCCGGCAGACCCATGCTCATCACGAAGTCGATGTTCGGCAGGTGGTCGGCGACGACGGCGGCGCGCTCGACGTCGGCGAGGCGGGCGCGGCGCCGCTCGCCGGTGTCCGGGTCCGAGACGTACAGGCAGTCGGGCCCGCTGCCGTAGTGACTGACGCCGTCGCGCAGTTCGAGCGGCGGCGTCTCGCCGCCGCGCGAGCGCAGCTCCCACGTCCGTGGGGCGCTCGCGAGCGCGGCGTCGACGAGCGCCGCCGGCAGGCGCACGCGCTCGCCTTCCACGGAGGCGCCGGCGGCGGCGCACAGCTCGCGTGCGTGCTCGTGCTTCATCTCCACGCCGGTGCCGGCGAGGAGCTTCAGTGAGGCTTCGTGGACGCGCGTGCAGGCGTCGTCGTCCCAGACGCTCAGCGTGGCGCGATACAACGGATGTCCCTTCGCAACGATCCTCCTGTGGTGGGGATGCGTGTCGCCGCCGGCTGTGCGCGCTGACGCGCGCGCCTCCGGCGGCCGGTGTGCGAAGGGTGTCAGCAGGGGCCGCGCTCGGTGAAGAGTTTGAACCACATGCCGCCGAAGTAGCGGCTCGAGTGGACCCGTGAGAAGAGACTGTGCGCCGCCGAGGCCTGGGCGCGGTGGAGCCCGTTGGCGGCGTGCTTTCGGCCGGTGACTGCGGCGACGAACGTGTCCCCCACGAACTGCTCCCCCACGTGACTCGTACAGCGTGCGCTGTGCTGCCCATTAGATGCCGGGGCAGGAGCGGAGTCAACATGCGGGGTCGCTGAGGGAGCCCGCGATCGTCCCTCGCGGCCGGCCGGGAGGGCCCCGGCTTGCGTGTCTCCGCGTCGAGGACGAGCATAGGGGCGATGATCGGATTCTGTGAGAAGTGGTGGATGACCGCGGCGCGCGGTGTCGTCGCGCTCGCGTTCGGGATGGCCGTCCTCGCCTGGCCGAGCCTCGAGCACCGGACGCTGGCGGTCGCCTTCGGCGTCTTCGCCCTGGTCGACGGACTCATGCTGGCGGCGCTCGCCTTCGTCGCTCGCGACGTGCTCGAGCAGTGGTGGCTGGTGCTCGTCGAGAGCTGCGTCAGCCTCGTGGTCGCCGGCGTCGCCCTCCTGTGGAGGGCCGGCGACGGCATCGGGCTGCTCGCCCTCATCGCCGCCTGGGCGGTCGTGACCGGCGTGGTGGAGGTGGAGGCCGGGGTGCGGCTGCGGCGCCTCGCATCGGGAGAGACGTCCCTGCTCCTCGCCGGCGGTCTCTCGCTCGTCGTCGGGATCGCTCTGGTCGCTCTTCCCGAATCCGAGGCCGTGCGTCTGGCGTGGGCGATCGGTGGCTTCGGCGTGCTCTACGGCGCGACGCTGATGCTCGTGGCCACGCGCCTGCGCCGGCTCGCCCTCGCGGCTCGCCCGGCGCTGCGGCGCTGACGGAGCTCGCGGCCCCGGCGCGAAAGCCGCGCCGTGCTCCGGCGCCTGCTCAGCGCGCCCGGATCTCCTTCTCCAGGAAGTGCGTGGCGCCGCGCTTCGACTCGAGACCGGCGGACAGGTAGAGCTGCATGGCGCCGGTCGGGTTGTCGGCGTCGACGCCCAGGTAGGCGAGCTGGAGGCCGCGGCGCCGCAGCTCGGCGAACTCGTGGAGCAGCAGCGCCCGCCCCAGGCCGCGGCCGCGCCACGGGCGCCGCACGAAGAGCTCGTCTATGTAGCCGCCGAGCGGCGTCTTCAGCGCGAGGACGCCGCCGGCCACCTCGTCGCCCTCCCAGGCGACGAACCAGAGGCCGGGGTCGAAGTCGGTCCTGGCGAACCGGTACTCGAGCCACTCCTCGAGGCTCATCGCCGTCGGGCGGAAGTGGTCGAGGAAGGCCTCCTCGCCGGCGGCGTGGACGGCGGCTTCGTCGCGGTCCCGGCGAAACCCGCGGACGACGACCCCCGGCGGCCACACCGTCGTCTCGAGCGGCTGTGAGAGATCTCGCTCGAGCCGGAGGAACGAGCGCACCCTGAGGAAGCCGTGGCGGGCGAACAGGTCGAGGCGCGCGGCGTCGCTCTCGTGGGTCCAGACGCCGAGCGCCACGCGCTCGTCCGGAGCCGCGCGGGCCATCTCGGCGGCGCGGGCCTGCCCCAGGTCCAGCAGCGCTTCGCTGAGGCCGAGCCCGCGGCGCTCCGGCAGGACGACCTGGTCGGCGACCACGTCGTGCGGAGGCCCCTCCATCCAGCAGAAGCCGTAGGCGACCGTCGCCCCGCCGCCGTCGTCCACGAGCCACACGTCGTCGTCCATGCTGAGCCTGGGCAGCGCCCACTCCTCGCGCACCTCCTCGACGGTGACGTCGCTGTCGCCGTGGCGCGAGACGTCGACGGCGCGACGGATGCGGGCGACGGCCGCGGCATCCGCGGCCTGGGGCCGGCGCAGGCGGTGGCCGGCGGGCAGCGCTGGAGTCGGGGTGATCTCGGTCATGCGGCGACCTCCATCCTGTGGCCAGCCCGGTCACCGGCCGGCTCCCGGGCAGGGCGACAGACTCTCAGTCTACCGCGCGGCTGTGTGAACCCGCGAGGCGCGCGCGGCGTCTCCGGCTACAGACGGCGGCCGGCGCCGGCGGCGCTCGACGAGAGGAGCATCGATGAGACACGCACACAGGGCGGTGCTCGCGGCCTTGGCCGTGCTCGTGGCGCTGTCGGCCGCCGCCGTCGTCGGGTGCGGCGGCCGGGAGGACGCATCACCGCCGGCCGGCGCCGCGCCCTCGGGAGCGGCCGACATCACCGGGGTCGTCAGGACGCTGTCGCTCTCGCCCGACGACGGCTCCGCCGTCATGCTCGTGATCGCCGACCCGGCCGTGCCGGGCGTCGTCGACCGCGCGTCGGTGCGCGTGTCGGCGGACGCGCGGATCTGGACGCAGGACGGTGACGGCCGGCGCGCTCTCTCGATCGCCGACCTCGCCGTCGGGCGACTCGTGGCGGTGTGGTTCTCCGGCCCCGTCGCCGAGTCTTATCCGGTCCAGGCCGACGCCGGGGACGTGCAGGTGCTGGCGCCGCCGCCGGGAGACTAGCCGCGCCTCCGGGCCGGCCCAGCCGGGCGGCGCGCCGGCCGGCTCAGCCGGTGTGCATGAAGTTGATCACGTCGCCGTCCTGGACGACGTACTCCTTGCCTTCGGTGCGCAGCAGCGCCTTCTCGCGCGCGGCGTGGAACGACTTCAGCTCGATGAGGTCGTCGATGCGCACCACCTGGGCGCGCACGAACCCGTGCTCGATATCGCTGTGGATGCGCCCGGCGGCCTGCTTCGCCGTCCAGCCGCGCGGCAGCTGCCAGGCGCGTGACTCGCTGCTGCGGAAGTCACCGGTGAAGAAGGTGATGTAGCCGAGCACCTCGTAGCAGGCGCGCAGGACGACGTCGAGCGTGCCGGCCTCGTCGGCGCCGAGCTCGGCGCGGAACTCCGCCGCGTCCTCAGGCTCGAGGTCGGCGAGCTCGGCCTCGAGGCGCGCGGCGACGGCGACCACCTGGTCGCCCCTTCCGCGCGCCCACTCCACGAAGTCGCCGTACTCCGCAAGCGCATCGGCGGCGCTCTGGCCATCGTCGGTGTTGAGGACGAACAGCACCGGCCGGTCGCTCACGAGGGCGAGCTCACGGAAGAGAGCCTCGTCTCCGGGGGCGCGTTCGACGGCGCGCGCCAGATCGCCGTCGAGCAGCGATGCGTTCAGGCTCTCGAGCACGTCGAGTTCGTGCTTTGCCGCCTTGTCGCCGCTGCGCGCCGCCTTGCGTGTCTTCTCGAGGCGGCGCTCCACGAGCTCCACGTCGCTCAGCACGAGCTCGGTCTCGACGAGGTCGACGTCGGCTCTCGGGTCGAGCGTCGCGCGGACGTGCGCGACCTCGGGATTGGCGAACGCGCGGACGACGTGCGCCACGGCGTCGACGCCGCGGATGTCGGCGAGAAAGCGGTTGCCGAGCCCCTCGCCGCGGCTCGCTCCCTCCGCCAGGCCGGCGATGTCGACGACGTCGATGGTCGCGTTGACCTTCTTCGGCGTCTCGAGGACCTCGTCCAGCTTGTCGAGGCGGGGGTCCGGCACGGCGACGACGCCCAGATTGGACTCGGCGGAGGTGAACGCATACGCGGTCGCGGCCGCCTGAGCGTGAGTGAGCGCGTTGAACAGGGTGGTCTTGCCGACGTTGGGCAGACCGACGATGCCGAGCTTCACGGGTTCCTCTTCAGTTTGCTGGTGAGCAGGGTCTCGAGGAGCAGTGAGAGGTCGGCGAGCTGGCCCTTCACTCTTCCCGGGTAGGCGCCGTCGATGTACGCGACCGTGTCGCGGCCGGTGTCCCAGAACGGCGGGCCTTCAGCGGTCGCCGCCGTGCGCTGCCCCCGCGTCTTCTCCCACGAGACCGCGCTGAACACGGCTGTCGCGCGCTTCTGCGTCGCGAACGGCAGGTCGTCGGCCGGCGCCAGTGTCGTGCCGGCCGGCCGGCCGGCCGCCGCCGGGCTGGTGACCAGGGGGACGTCGAGCTGGGCGGCGGCCGTCAGGGCGACGTCGCGCAGCCAGTCCGGGCTGCCGGCGCGGCTCGCGACCGAGAGCTCATCGCCGCCGGCGACGGCGTCGAGGTCGATCATGCCCATGGTCGCGCGGCGCTCCACGTCCGTCGCGCGACGCCAGTAGTCCTCCGCCCCGAGCAGGCCCTGCTTCTCGGCGCCGAAGGCGACGAAGACGATCGTGTACGGCGTCGGCCGGTTCTTGACGCGGGCGGCGACCTCGAGGAGCAGGCCGACGCTCGTCGCGTTGTCGCTGTAGCCCTCGCCGGCCGCGACGGAGTCGTAGTGAGCGCCGACGACGAGACGCCGGGGTGACTCCCCCTCCTTGACGGCGACCACGTTGGCGGAGTGGACCCGCCCCTTGCCGTCGCCGGCGATGAACTCCATGGTCTGCGGGAAGTACCCGTACTGCTGCAGGGCGCCCATGATGAACTCACGTGCCCGGATCTCGCCCCACGTGCCGGCGACTCTGGGGCTCACCCGGCGCGCGAAGACCTTGGCGGTCGCATAGGCGACTCCCCCGTGCGGTGACGACGACACCGCCGCCGACGGTCGCCCCGACTTCGTGGCGGTGTGCTCGCAGCCCCCGAAGGCGCCGGCCGCCGCAAGGCCGATGGCGAGCACGAGCGCCGCGGCGACGGCGACCGCGAGCTGCCCGCCTCGTGTGGCCAGCGCCGACACGTCAGACCGGCGCCGCGACGAGGAGCACCCAGGCGCCGCCGAACAGCAGCCCGTAGAGGAGCCCCCCGAGGACGTCGCCGAGGTAGTGGACGCCGAGGTACACGCGGCTGAAGCACAGGACGAGCGTCAGCACGACGAGCGCCGGCGCGACCGGCGGGTACAACACGCCGAGCGTGAGGGTGCCGAGTACGGCCATGCTGGCGTGCGACGACGGGAACGACTTGCTCAGCGGCAGCGGGATCTGCCGCGGCTGGCTCGGGTCGGCGACCGGAGGCCGCGGCCGGGCCACGAGGTGCTTGATGAGGAACCCGCTCACCTCGACCAGGGTCACCGGGACGGCGACGTAGAGGGCCTTGGCGACCGGCCGCGGCTCCCCGGCGAGCCAGGGCAGCAGGGCGAGGACGTACCACAGGATCCCGTAGTTGGCGGTGAGCGACAGCCCGCTCAGAGGCAGCGTGAACCAGCGCGGGTGCGGCCAGCCGATCGCCGCCCGGCGCGACAGGTCGCGGTCGAGGCGGTCGAGGCGGCCGGTTGAAGGAGGCGGCACGGCGTCTGTTGAGCCGGAGGCAGAGGGCATCGGAATCGGGGTCTAGTATACTATTCGCCTGCTCGCGCCCACCCGCTCCGAGGGATGTCCACATGCGGACCACGGTCATCGTCACCGCGCTCGGCCCCGATAGTCACGGCCTGCTCGCCCAGGTGGCGACCACCATCGCCCAGCAGAACGCGAACGTCGACGACGTCAGTCAGACGGTCGCCAACGGCATGTTCACGATGATCATGTTCGTGTCGTTCGATCAGGGCGAGACGACGATCGCCGAGCTCAAGGAAGCGCTCGAGAAGACCGGCGACGAGATCGGGCTGCAGATCAACGTGCAGCACGAGAACATCTTCAAGTTCATGCATCGGGTGTAGCCGGCGGCGGGGCCCTGCCGGGCCCGCCGGCCGTCGCCCCCATCTTCACGGAGGCAGCCGTGGTCTTCATCACCGCTCAGGAGATCCTCGAGACCGTCACCATGATCCGGTCCGAGAACCTCGACGTGCGCGCGGTGACGATGGGCATCTCCCTGAGCGACTGTGCGGATCGCGACCCGCGCCGCACCGCGGAGCGCATCCACGCCAAGATCGTGAAGCGCGCGGGGCGTCTCGTCGAGGTCGCCGCGGAGCTCCAGGAGAAGTACGGCGTGCCCATCGTGAACCGGCGCGTGTCGGTCACACCGATCGCCGACGTCGTCGGCGGCGACGATCCGGCGGCCTATCTCGAGGTCGCGCACGCGCTCGACGCGGCCGCCGACGAGGTCGGGATCGACTTTCTCGGCGGCTTCAGCGCGCTGGTGCAGAAGGGGTTCACGCGCGGCGACGCCGCCCTCATCGAGGCGATCCCCGACGCCATCGCCGGCACCCGGCGCGTGTGCTCCTCCGTCAACGTCGCCTCGACGCGCGCCGGCATCAACATGGACGCCGTCCTCCGCATGGCCGACGTCCTGCTCGCGGTGAGCAGGCGCACCGCCGACCAAAACTCCATCGGTTGCGCCAAGATCGTCGTCTTCTGCAACGAGCGGTGCAA
>CAYTRM010000110.1:0-5360 GCA_964440225.1 uncultured Thermoleophilia bacterium
AGGACCGCAGGCTCTTCTCGACCCGCACGGAGGTCCGTGCCGCCGGCAGCGGCTCGCACCTCGGTCACGTGTTCACGGATGGTCTTCCCCCCGCCGGACTCCGCTACTGCATGAACTCCGCCGCGCTGCGGTTCATCCCCCGCGACCGGCTCGAGGCCGAAGGCTATGGTGACCACGCCTCTCTGTTCGACGACGTCGCCGGGGCGTAGAAGGCGAGCATGCCCCACTACCGGACTGACGACGAGGCCCTTGTCGCGCTGGCGCGGCAGCTGGCCGACGCGTACGGTGAGGCGAGGACGGGCGCCGACCAGGACTACGCCTGCGACGCGATAGCGGGATTCCTGAGCGAGCACCGGGGGCACGCTCCCGCGGAGGCTCTGCTCGCGCTCCTCGATCTGCCGCTGACGGCCGAGACGTTCCCCCTTGTGGACGAGGCCCAGTTGGCGCTCGCCGCCAGGGGACCGGAGAGCGTCGGTCCCTTGCTCGCGGCCATGGCGGGCGAGGTCTACGACGTCGGCGGACCCGTGCCGGAGCGCGCCGGCGAGATTCTCAGCAGCTTGGATCCCGAGGCTGCGGCGGGCGGTCTCGTCGCGGTTCTCTGCGGTGCCCACGACGACCGGGTCAAGGGCGTCGCCTTGGATGCGCTCCTGGATCTGGGAGGCGCCGCAGAGCCCTACCTCGTCGCCGCTCGCGCCGATCCCGACTGCCTGTCATGGGTGGATGCCGCGCTGGCGCAACTGCGGCGCGTCCGAGAAACCGGCGAGGACGGTATGGGCGAAACCCCGTCCTAACGTCGCTCAATGCGGTCTGAACACGGGCTTCATATTCACTTGAGAAGGTGTGTTCAAGCCAAGTACGGCTGTGACGGCTGCCCCCCCGGCCGTCAGAGGGTCCGGCTGATGTACGGTGCGCCCCCACCGAGCCTGTGACCCGACCGCCCGGCGCGCCTTCCTCCTGGCGCCCGGGGTGCCGTAGGCCCCTCTGGGCCGCGGCGAGCGCAACGCGCTCGCCGCGGCCCATTCTCTTTGGCGGCGCAGGCTTTCTTTGGCGGCGCAGGCGCAGCGCGTTCTCGCCGACCGTCACCCGCCGCCGTCGCGCCGGCCCGGACCCCATCGGCACGCATGCGCTACGATGTCGGCGTGTCCGCAGCAGCTGACAGCCGGTTCTCCGAGGCGCTCGTCGTCGGCTCGCTGCTGGCGCCCGAAGGCGCGGCCGCCTACGCGACCGCCATGCGCTGGTGGGAGTGGGGGCCGGAGGACGCACCTGCCGGATCCCTCGCCGCGCCGTTGCGGTTCATCACACCGAAGCGCAAGCAGGCGATGCGGCCGGAGCTTCTGGGCGTGCGCTTCGAGTTCGTCTTCATCAAGCCGGAGCGGATGTTCGGGGATGTGCTGGCGGGTGAGCCGGGGCTTCGCATCCGCGTGACGGACCCCGAGAGGACGGTCGTCGACATGCTCGACCGCAGCGATCTGTGCGGAGGTGTGCCCGCGGCGGCCGCGGCCCTCGGCGGCGCGTGGCCCGGGCTCGACCTGGGACTCCTGACCGGGTACCTGGAGCGCTTTGCCGGAGGAACGGTACCGAGGCGGCTGGGCTACCTGGCGGAGTTTCTGGGTCTGCTGCCGCCGGATGCCGAGATCCTTGCCGCCTGGCGCGACATGATCGGATCCGGCTATTCGCTCCTCGAGCGCGGAGGGCCGGCGAGCGGCCCGTTCGTCCGCCGCTGGCGGCTCCGGGTCAACGTTCCCGGGCTTCGTCCCTGACGGCGCCGCGCCGGCGCTGTCTCATGCCGCGGCGTCGCGGCCCATGTGGCAGGTGACGCCCTCGTCGAAGACCAGCAGAACGAGATCCGTACACCCGCAGCACGGGCACTGCACGACGCTCGAATGAGCGTTGTACACCTCGACCGGTACGACGAACTCCTCGCCGCAGACGGTGCACGCCAAATCGACCCTTGCGCTCATCGCTTCTCCCTTGTCATCAGTGCCATGCGACCCTTTTACGCCGGTCCGGCAAGGCGGAAGTGAACGATGGGTGAGCGAAGGGTCAGGCGGTCGGGGTACCGCCGCGGCGCTCGGCCACGACAGTGACGCCGGGGCTGCCTCAGGCCGCTGCGACCTCGTGCGCGCATTCGGCGATACGCCGGATCAGCGCCTCATGCTCCTTCTCGCTGATGCCGGCGATGAGCTCGGGATGCTCGTCGCGGGCGTGCTCGAGCACGCGGGACTCGAGCTTCTTCAGCGAGGGCGCGGACTCGACGTGCTCGCAGCCGGTGACACCCAGATCGTGGCACGACACCTCGAACATGGCTCCTCCTTCCGAAGTGTGACTGTGTCACTTCAAGTGGTACCCGCGGTACCGAACTGCTACCACGGCGGCCGTTAGGCACGATGCATGCGGTGACCGGCTCGGAAGGATGCTCGTGGGGAGTGAAACGACGCGCGGCGGCGGGCGTCAGGCCTGGGGGCAGGTGGGGAGGCCCGCCGCCGCGCTCATGGTGCGTCGGCTTCAGCCTCGGGGGAGGGCTTGACGTCGACGTCGGCGACCGCCGCACGGCGATCGTCGTGCTGCGTGTAGCTCCGCTCGGCCTCTCGGAGCTCCATCTGGCGCTCCTCGGAGGTCAGGGCTGAGGCGCGAGCGCTGCGCAGACTCCGTCTGATCTTCATCTTTCGAGTGATCATGACGCCCATAGATTGCCGTAGTCGTGTTAGCGTTCCGTGAACGGTGATTGAGTGAGCGATGACCTTTGCGGATCCATGGAAGGAGCGGGAATGGGGTGCTGTCTGATCATCGGTGTGCTCGCGGCTTCGCCGCGCATCATCCTCTTCGGCCTCTGGCTCTTCACGGACTACCTGAGCCGCATCGGTCTGCCCTTCATCTGGGGCTTCATCGGCTTCCTCTTCGTGCCGTGCACGACCATCGGCTACGCCATCGCCGAGAACTCGTTCGGCGGTCTGGAAGGCTGGGGCACCGTCGTCTTCGCGGCCGGGATCATCCTCGACATCCTGCTGTACGCGAGCGGGCGCAAGGGCCAGAAGGACCGCGTGTCGGGCTGAGGCGCCGGAGCGGGGTCAGCCCGGAACACCTCAGTCGCGCGGAGGGGCTGCGGCCGGCGGCGGAGGAGGGCCGGCTTCGCCGGCCAGCATCGCCGCCGGCCGCAGCCGCCACACATCCTTCACGAGCAGCACCCAGAAGGTCGCAGCCAGCCCGGCGATGCCCGTGACCCAGGCCATGGTCGTGACGCCGAACGCCTGGGCAAGCGGGCCGGCCACCGCCAGGCCGGCCGGCCACAGCGCCAGCGACGCCATCCAGTCCCACGCCGTGACACGGCCCAGCGACGCCCTGGGGATCTGTGTCTGGAGCGTCGTGTTCCAGACGGTGACGAGGACGCCGACGGCCACGCCGCGCAGGCCGTAGACACCGCCGAGCACCCAGGGGTCGCCGAACGCGGCGAGCGCGAGCGGCGCCGCGACGGCCGTGCTCCCGGTCAGGCAGACGGTGATCATCGGGCGTCGCGGCCGGTAGCGCAGCGCGAGGAAGGCGCCGACGATCATGCCGGCGCTGAACACGGCCTGCAGCCAGCCCCAGGCGGCGGCCCCATAGCCCTGCTCGCGAAGGCCGAGGGGCCCCAGTATCTGGAACGGAGCGATGACGATGCACAGGACGAGAGAGGCGCGCAGCAGCATCACCCACAGCCAGGTCCGCGACTTCACCTCTCGCCAGCCCGCGCTCAGCTCGGCGACGAAGCCGCGCGCGGCCTCGCTCCGCACGACCGCGGGAACGCGGAGAGTGGCGAGGAAGGCGGCGCTGACGACGAACGTCGCCGCGTCCACTGCTATCGCTCCACCCGGGCCGACCACGGCCACGAGCGTGCCCGCCACCGCCGGACCGACCATCCAGCCGAAGTTGTCGCTCATCCCCATCAGGGCGTTGGCCTGCTGCAGCCGCGACGCGGGCACGACCTGCGGGAGGATGGCGCCCGCGGCCGGCCGGAAGAAGGCCTCGGCCGCGCCGTGCATGGCGGCCAGCACAGCGAGCTGCCATATCTGGGCCGTGCCCGTGAGCAGCAGGATGGCGGCGATCGTCTGCACGGCCGCCCGCACGAGATCGCTGGTCAGCATGAGGGCGGCGCGCGGCAGCCGGTCCGCCCACACGCCGCCGACCAGAGCCAGCGCCGCCAGCGGCAGGCTCTGCGCGGCGAGGACGATGCCGAGGTCCGTGCCGGAGCCGGTGAGGTCGAGCACGGCGAACGTGAGCGCGACCGGCGTGATGCCGTCGCCGAACACGGAGACGCTCTGCGCGATGAAGACGTTGCGGTAGTCGCGCAGACGCAGGATCTCGGCGCCTGATCGCAGGCGTGAGGGCAGGAGGCGGGAGACACGCATGTCCCGGAGTCTACTAGGGAGTCTCTGGTCTCGCCTCTGCCGGCGAGCCGGAGCCGCACCGTGCTCGCCGCCGGCTCGCGCGGCGGCGCCTCCCGGCGACGGCTACGACGTCATCTTCGTCGCCCCGCGCGCCGCCCAGAGCGCCATCGCCCCAGTCAGCGTGGCGAAGCCGAGAGTGACGGCGAACCCGACGGCGAGCGACGTCGCGTCCCACCCCGTATTGAGCAGGGAGCGCATGGCGTCGAAGACGTAGGTCGTCGGATTGATCGTCGCCGCCACGCGCAGCCATTCGGCGGTCACGTACTCCTCGGGGACGAACGTGTAGCTGAGGAAGATGAGAGGGAAGAAGGCGAAGGTCGCCGCCTGCGCCGCCGCCGCGTTCTTCGTCTTCAGTGCCATGAAGGCGGCGTATCCGGCAAAGGCCATCCCCCAGAGAAACGCCAGGACGACGACAAGGGCGAAGCCGCCCGGACCCGCCGCCACCTCCAGCCCCATCGCCAGGGCGAGCAGCATCACGAGCACGACCTGGGCGGTCAGGATGATGGCGCTGGCGACCATGGGTCCCCAGATCACCGCCAGCCGGCGGGTCGGAGTGAGCAGGAGCTTCGTGAAGTAGCCGTTGTCGATGTCCTTGATCAGCGTCTGCCCGGCCAGGCCGGCCCCACCCACGGCGGCCGACACGATGCTGACCGGCAGGATGAACCCCAGGTACGTTCCCTCGAACCCCGGCAACTCCGCGACCGACGACAGCCCGCTGTTGTACACGAAGAGGAAGAACACGCTGATCCCGATGTTGGGGACGATCGTCGCCGGCTGGCGGATGGCATTGCGAAGGGAGCGCCCGATGAGCAGGACGATGTCGTTCATGCCGTCACCTCGGCGCCGGCTTCTGCAGCGGCAGCGGCTTCATCCACCTCATGCTCGAGCGCCGTGCCCGTGACGCGCAGAAAGACGTCGTCGAGGCTGGGCTGCTCGATC
>CAYTRM010000110.1:5460-8189 GCA_964440225.1 uncultured Thermoleophilia bacterium
TGGGCGACGATCCTGCCCTTGGTGATGATGGCCACCTCGTCGGCGAGCCGGTCGGCCTCCTCCAGGTACTGGGTGGTGAGGAAGATGGTCATGCCGGACTCGTCGTTGAGGCGGCGCACCTCCTCCCAGATCGCCGCTCTGCTCGCCGGATCGAGACCGGTCGTCGGCTCGTCAAGAAAGAGGATCCTCGGGTCGTGGACGAGCGCCAGGGCGAGGTCCAGTCTGCGCTTCATGCCTCCGGAATAGGCGCCGACGCGCTTCTTCGGATCGACGTCGTCGAGCCCTACGGTGACGAGCAGCCGCTCCGCCGTCGTTCGCGCCTCGTCGCGCGGCGTGCCGAAGAGCTCGGTCTGCAGCATCAGCAGTTCGCGCGCCGTCATCAGCGGATCGAGGCCCACGTCCTGGAGCGCGACCCCGATGGCTTCACGCACTTTCCCCCCCTGCTTCTGGACGTCGTACCCGGCCACGGTCGCCCGTCCGGACGTGGGGTCGAGGATCGTCGTGAGGATCCTGACCAGCGTGGACTTGCCGGCGCCGTTGGGGCCGAGAAAGCCGAAGATGCGGCCGCCGGGTATCTGCAGGTCGACACCGTCCACCGCGCGCGACGCCCCGAAGTCCCGGCACAGGCCTTCGGCGCTGATGCTGCGATCGAGACCGTCGTCCGGGGACACGGACCGCTCCTCTCATCGAATACACATCTGTCCAGGTCGGGATTCCCCACCGTGGCACGGGCTAACCGCCGCCGCGCGCGGGTAAGACCTGCTCGTCGAGCGAGGAGGGGTCCGATGCCGATCTTCGAGTGGCGGAACATCATGCCGGCGCCGGCGGACGAGCTGTACGAGTATCACGCCCGTCCCGGCGCGTTCGAGCGCCTCGCGCCGCCGTGGCAGAAGCTGCGCGTGCTGGAGCAGAGCGGCGACGTCACCGGGGGGAGGGTCGTCTTCGAGGTCCGGTTCGGTCCGGTGAAGCGGCGGTGGACGGCCGAGATGGGCGGGAGCGTGCCCGGCCGCCAGTTCGTGGACCGGCAGCTCGACGGCCCCTTCTCGGCGTGGGAACACACGCACCGGTTCGTCCCGGTTGACGACGACCACAGCGAGCTGATCGACCACATCGAGTACCGGCTGCCGGCCGGAGGCATCACCGACGCAGTCGGTGAGGGGCCGGCCGGAAGAGCGCTCGAGCGCCTCTTTCGCTTTCGCCACGAGCGCACCCGGCGCGACCTCGAGCGCCACGCCGCGTGGGCCGGGGCGCCGCGGATGACGGTCGCGATCGCCGGCGCCGGCGGTCTGGTCGGCGCTCACCTCGCCGACTACCTGACGACGGCGGGGCATCGCGTCGTCAAGCTGGTGCGCCGCGCCACGGCCGGCGACGACGAGATCGCCTGGGACCCGGCGGCCGGGAAGCTCGACCCCGATGACCTGGCCGGGGTCGACGCCGTCGTCAACCTCGGCGGCGTCACCATCTCCGGCGTCTGGACCTCTGCGCGGAAGAAGGCGATCCTCGAGAGTCGTGTGCAGGCGACGGAGACGCTGGCCGCGGCGATCACCCGGATGGACCAGCTGCCGCGGGCGTTCGTCAGCGCATCCGCGGTCGGCGCCTACGGCTCCCGCGGGGCGGAGGTCATCACCGAGCAGGCCGGACTGGGCGCGGGGTTCCTTGCCGATGTGTGCCGCGCCTGGGAGGCGTCCGCCGTTCCGGTGTCCGAAGCCGGAGTGCGCGTCGTCAACGCCCGGTTCGGCATCGTGCTCAGCGCTGCCGGCGGGGCGCTGGCGACGATGCTCCCCGCCTTCAAGGCCGGTCTGGGCGCGCGGCTCGGCGACGGCTCGCAGTACTGGGCGTGGATCGCCCTCGACGATCTGCTCGCGGCGCTCGAGTGGGCGGTCAGCGACGACGGGCTCTCGGGGCCGGTCAACATGACCGCGCCCGAGCCGGTGACGAACGCCGCGTTCACGCGGACCCTCGCGCATGTGGTGCGCCGTCCGGCGGTGCTGGCGGCGCCCGGCTTCGTCCTGCGTCACGGGCTCGGCGGGATGGGCGAGGAGATGTTCCTCGCCAGCCAGCGCGTCGAGCCGGCGCGCCTCATCGAGCGCGGCTTCCGCTTCGCGTATCCCAGCGCGAAGGCGGCGTTGCGCTTCGAGCTCGGGCGCGGCTGACGCGCGCGGCGACGCCGGGCGGACGCGCGCCGGGATGGCCGGGAGTGTGTCGGGAGCGGCGGTCGCACACCGCCGACCGCGCCCTCCGTGAGCGAGACGGGCGCGGGCGATCCCGCTCTCAGTAGGCGATCGCCACCGCGTGTGCGATGTCGCCGCGCAGGACGAGCTGGTCGAGCATGAACTCGGCGACGTCGGCGCGGGCGATGCGGCGTCCGCCCGGGATCGAGTAGCCGGGCTCCACCCGGTACCCGCCGCGGGGCGGGCCGTCGACCAGCCCGCCTGACGCGCGCACGATCGTCCAGTCGAGCTCGCTCTGGCGGACGCTCGTCTCCATGCGCCGCAGGTCGGCGAAGGCGTGCTTGAGGAACAGCGGCTTGATCAGGCGGTCGAACGCCCACGGCAGGTTGGGGTCGTGACCCTGTCGCACCCCGCCGGCGGACAGAACCACCAGCCGCCGAACACGGTAGCGCTGCATCGAGCGGATCACGTTCAGGGTTCCCAGGGCGTTGACGGCCGGGTCACCCTTCCTCATCGCCACCCCAAGAGCCACGAGCACCGCCTCCTGCCCGTCGACGG
>CAYTRM010000111.1:0-8164 GCA_964440225.1 uncultured Thermoleophilia bacterium
ATCTTGCCCTCGCGCAGATCGTCGAGCGCCTCGTCGACGGCGGCGAACGGGTCCGACCGCTCCCCGTCTCCGGTGTCGTCGTCGCCACGACCCGCTGCAGCGTCCTCTCGGTCCAGACTCATCAGAACCCCGCTTCCGCTAGCTTCTCCCAGGTGAGTCCGCCGGCCGGCTTGCGCCCGCCGACGAACGAGTACACATATTTGGCGATCAGATCCGCCTCGAGATTGACTCTGGAGCCCTTCGTCAGACGCCCGAGCGTCGTCACCGCGGCGGTGTGCGGGATCAGCGACACACGCACGTGATCCCCCTCCACCCCGACGACCGTCAGGCTGACGCCGTCGACGGCGACGGAGCCCTGTGGGACGGTCATCCGCGCGACGACCTCCGGAGCGTCGATGTCGACGACCAGCGCGTTGTCCTCTGGAGTGACCGCCACGACGACGCCGGGCCCGTCCACGTGGCCGCTGACCAGATGACCGCCGAGGCGGGACCGCAGCGTCATCGCGCGCTCCAGGTTGAGCCCGTCACCCGGCCGGCGGTCCGCCAGCGTCGTGCGGCGCACCGTCTCCGGCATCGCGTCGGCGGTGAACCCGTCGGGTCGGACGGCCGTCACGGTGAGGCAGACGCCGTCGGTCAGGATGCTGTCGCCGACGGCGGTCTCCTCCGTCACGACCAGGGCACGGACGTCGAGCACGGCGCTCGTCTCGCCGAGGCGCAGGCTGCGCAGCTCTCCGACCTCTTCCACGATACCGGTGAACATCACTCGCCGCCCTTCTCGAGGTCTCCGCTCAGCACGAGGTCGTCACAGACCCGGCGCCACTCCACACCCGACAGGCGCCAGGCCCCGGCGACCGCCTCGACCGCCGGCGCCGCGAACAGGTCGGGCGCGCCGCGCCCGACGACGAGCGGCGCGACGAACAACACCAGGCGGTCGATGAGACCCTCGCCGAGCAGTGCACCGGCGAGCGTCGGGCCGCCTTCGCAGAGGATGTCCAGCAGGCCGCGTTCGGCGAGCGCGGCCAGGGCCGCGCGCAGCCCTCCGTCGCCCACCTCGATGAGTTCCGCGCCGCAAGCCGCGAGCAGGCGCCGCTCGGCCTCCGCCGCGCGCTCCGCCACGACGATCGTCGGCGTGCTGCCGGCCGTGGCCAGCAGTTTCGCCCCCGGAGGCAGGTCGCCCGCGCGGGAGACGACGACGCGCACCGGGTCCCGGCCTTCCACGAGCCGCACGGTCAGCTCGGGGTCGTCGCGACGCACCGTCCCCGCGCCGACGACGACCGCGTCGACCGACGCGCGCAGTTCGTGCACGGCGCGCCGGCTGTCCTCGCAGCTGATCCAGCGGGCGTCGCCCCCGGCGGCGGCCACCTTGCCGTCGAGACTGACGGCGGCCTTGTAGGTGACCAGAGGAAGCCCGGCGCGCTGGAACTTCACGAACGGCGCGTTCTGCGAGCGAGCCCTGGCTCCCCAGCGGTCCTCGGCGAGATCCACCGTGACGCCGCCGGCATGAAGACGCGCGAGGCCGCGGCCGTCGACGAGCGGGTTGGGATCCTGCAGGGCGATGACCGCCCTGGCGACGCCCGCGGCGACCAGCGCATCGGCGCACGGAGGCGTCCTGCCTTCGTGGCTGCAGGGCTCGAGCGTGCAGTACAGCGTGGCGCCGCGCGCGGCGCCGCCCGCTTCGGCGAGCGCCATGGCCTCTGCGTGCGACTCACCGGGGCGCAGGTGCCAGCCACGACCCACGACCTCGCCGTCGCGCGCCAGCACGGCGCCGACCCGCGGATTGGGATGCGTGCTGCCCCGGCCCCGCTCGGCCAGGTCGAACGCCTCGTCCATGAATCGCTCGTCGTCCATATGCAGAACGCCCCAGAGACATGCTCCAGGGCGGACGACGCCGAGGCGCCGAACTGCTTCTCTCATCCGGACTGTGACCGTCGGCCCAGGAATCTCACCTGGTCGGCCCCTCACGGGGCTCGCGGGCTGTGACCGCCGGTGGGGACTTCCACCCCGCCCTGAAGCAGCTTGATCTTCTGCGTCTGATTATACGGCGTTGGCGGCGGCCTGCGCCACTGCGGCGAACCGCTCCTCGATGTCGGAGCCGCCGAAGACGCTCGAGCCGGCGACCAGGAGGTTCGCCCCAGCCGCCACGAGCGTGCCCGCGTTGAACTCCGTGACGCCCCCGTCGACCTCGAGCGCCACGTGCTCGGGCAGGTACGCGCGGGCGCGCCGCAGCTTGGCCGTCGAGGTCTCGATGAAGCTCTGCCCGCCGAAGCCGGGGTCCACCGACATGACGAGCACGAGGTCGCAGTGCTCGCGCGCCTCGGCCAGCGTCTCCACGGGAGTCGCAGGGTTGAGCGCGACGCCGGCGGCGGCGCCGGCCTCGCGGATCTGGGCCAGCACCCGGTGCAGGTGCACGCAGGCCTCCTGGTGGACGACGATGATGTCGGCTCCGGCGGCCGCAAAGGCGTCGATGTAGCGCTCCGGGTGCTCGATCATGAGGTGGACGTCGAGCAGCGCGCCGGCGCCGTTGACCAGAGGCCGCAGCGCCTTGAGCACGAGGGGACCGATGGTGATGTTGGGGACGAAGTGCCCGTCCATGACGTCCACGTGGATGACGCGGGCGCCCGCGTTGAGCACGGCCTCGACGTCCTCGCCGAGACGCGAGAAGTCCGCGGACAGGATCGAGGGTGCCACGTTGATGCCGTGCAGGATGTCTTCCACTGCTCCTCCGAACGTCGC
Organism: uncultured Thermoleophilia bacterium; assembly: GCA_964440225.1. GTDB lineage: Bacteria > Actinomycetota > Thermoleophilia > UBA2241 > UBA2241 > CAIXSE01. The sequence continues at coordinate 2,734 of CAYTRM010000111.1, forward strand.
CGCCGCGGCGTGTCGCCGCGGCGGTAGTCTACCTCCCCGCGGCCTCCCCGCGGCGGAACCGCGCGATGAAGAACGCGCTCGAGCCTCCGTCCGGCGGCAGGACGAGCAGGTAGCCGCCGGCCGCCGGGTGCGCCAGGTGCGGCCAGACCGCGCCGAGATCGTCCGCCGCCCATCCCTCGAGCCGCAGGAGGGTCGCGACGACGTCCAGCGTCTCGGCGCGGGTCACCGTGCACACCGCGTAGGTCAGGGCGCCGCCGGGCTTGACGGTGGCGGCGGCGCGCTTCAGCAGCCGTTTCTGCAGTTCCCCGAGCCTGGGCACGTCGGCGGCGCGACGGCGCCAGCGCACGTCGGCGCGCGACGCGAGCGTGCCGAGCCCGCTGCAGGGAGCGTCGAGCAGGACGGCGTCGTACGCCTGGTCGTAGCTCGCCGGGAGGTGCAGGACGTCGCCCGGCACGACTTCGACGCCGGGCGCCCCGAGCCGCTCGAGATTCCGGCGGAGCTCCCCGGCGCGCTCCTCGTCCAGCTCGACGGCGGTGAGACGGGCGCCGGGCAGCAGCGCCGCCAGCTGGCTCGTCTTGGCGCCCGGAGCCGCGCACAGGTCGAGCACGGCGGCCGCCGGTTCCGAGACGCCGGCGGCAGCCACCAGCCCGGCGATCTGGGAGCCGCGCGACTGCGGCGTCACCAGGCCGTCCTTGAACGGCGCCGACGGCTCGAGCGGCGGGCCTTCGTACAAGAGGGCGTCGGGCAGGCCCGAGACGCCCTTGGTCGTGTAGCCCGCCTCGGCCAGCGTCACGCGCGCCGCGGGCATGCCTCCCCGCAGAGGATTCACGCGGAGGCAGCGCTCCGGAGGCGCGTTCGCGGCCGCCAGGTAGCGCTCCGCCGCGGCGTCGCCGAGATCTCGTCGGACCAGCTTCACCAGCCAGGGCGCGTAGCTCAGCCGCACCGACCAGGCGCGCGTGTCCGGACCCTCTCCGAGCTCCGCCAGCTTGGCGCGCCCGTCCGCCGCGACCCGGCGCAACACCGCATTGACGAAGCCTCCCCTCTTCCTGCCCTTGCGCGACACCATCGCGACCGCGTCGTCGACCACTGCGTATGCCGGCACCCGGTCGAGGAACAGGAGCTGGAAGGCGGCGAGGCGAAGGGCGTCCCGTACGTCGGGGTCGGCATCTCGCAGGGGGGCCTTGGTGAAGGCGCCCAGCACGGCGTCGATGGATCCTCTCCGTTTCACCGTGCCGGTGATCAGCTCGTTCGCAAGGCCGCGGTCGCGAGGGTCAAGCGTGCCCAGTTCGGGCAGCGACGCCAGGGATTCGTCCAGCCGGGCTCCGGACGAGCGCACACGACGGAGCGCCGCGAAGGCGGCGACGCGAGCGGGACTGGCCTGCGCCGTCGACCGCCTCCCCGCCTCGGCCCCGGAGCTCACAGCTGCCCCAGGGCCCGGCCGGCCCCTCGAAGGAACTCGCCGGCCGGCATCCGCTTGCGTCCGTCCTGCTGGACCTCGAGCACGTCCAGCCACCCGTCCCCGGTGCGCATGCAGAGTCGCTCGGAGCCGGATGACGGAAGCGGTCCGGACCCGGCGGCGGCGCGCCAGATGCGCAGGCGGCGGCCGCCGAGCTCGGTCTCGGCCCCGATGTGCGGCGAGAGCGCGCGCACCTGGTCGGCGATCGCCTGCGTGGGGCGCTCCCAGTCGATGACCTTGTCGTCGCGACCGATCTTCGCCGCGTACGTCGGCTCCCCGGCCTGCGGCCGCCACACGACGGTCCCCGCGGCGATGCCCGCGAGGGTTGCGGACACACCCTCGACGGCCGCCGGCGCGAGCAACTCGTAGGCGCGGCCCGCATCCGCATCGCGAGGTACGTGGACCGGGCGGACGTCGCCCACGGGGCCTTCGTCGAGGCCCGCGGTCATGCGCAAGGTACAGACCCCAAGCTCGGTCTCGCCGGCCATGAGCGCCCGCTCCACGGGCGCCGCCCCGCGCCAGCGCGGCACCAGCGACGGGTGCACGACGATCGTCTCGAGCGCGTCGAGCACCGTCTGGCCGACGATCTGCCCGTAGGCGCAGACGACGAAGACGTCCGGGGAGAACGCGAGCAGCTCGCGCAGAGACTCGGGCGCCGACACGTCCTGCGGCTGCACGACGGTCAGGCCCGCGGCCTCGGCTTCGGCCTTGATCGGCGGCGCCTGCGGCGTGCCGCGGCGGCCTCTGGGCCGGTCGGGATTGGTGACGAGCGCGGCGATCTCGACGTCGCGAGCGAGCAGACCCTCGAGGACGAGCCCCGCAAAGGGCGCGGTGCCCGCGAAGACGGCCCGCATGCGGCTCAGAGGCCGCCGCCGGACGCGCCGAAGACGCCCGCGTCCTCGCGCTCGCGCAACGCGCGCAGCGCGGCGGCCCGGGCGCTCCTGCTCGTACGGTCGACGATCAGGACGCCGTCCAGATGGTCGGTCTCGTGCTGGATCACCCGCGCCTCCAGGCCCTCGGCGTGGAAGTCGACGGGCTCTCCGGAAGTGTCGAACCCCTGCACGCGCAGACGCACGGCCCGCTCCACGGGCATCGTGACGCCGGGCACGCTGAGGCAGCCCTCGTCGGCCTCCTCCGTCTCGTCCGACACCTCGGACAGGACGGGATTGACCAGCACGCGCGAGTCGTCGTCGATGTCGTAGACGAGCAGGCGCTGCAGCACGCCCACCTGCGGCGCCGCCAGCCCTACGCCCGGCGCGTCACGCATGACCCGGATCATGTGCTTGGCCAGTTTGCGCAGGCCGCGGTCGAACTCGGTCACCTCTCGCGCGTGCTCACGGAGCACGGGGTCGCCGATGACGTGGATCTCTCGCCGAGCCTCACGCTGGCGGCTGGAGACCTCTTCGTACTGTGCGGTGTCGGTGCGTTCGCTCATGGTCCAATGGTACCTCAACTGCCGGTCAGAGCCACTGCGGGTCCACATCGGGGACCACTCTCACCCCACGGGCCGCGTACCGGTCGCGGTTCGCCGCCAGCCAGACGCGCAGTGTGTCCAGGGTCTTCCCCGTTTCGCCCGTCTTCAGCACGATCCGGCACGTGTGCCTGCCTCGCTCCCGCCAGAGCGGGCCCGGGCCCAGCACCTCCGCGACACCGTCGAGCCGGGCCGTCAGGCGCTCGGCGGTGAATCGCCCGGCGACCTCGACCTTCTCCTCCGAGGTGCCCGAGAGCTCGAGCGCGACGAGCGAGCCGACGGGCGGGTACCCGAGCTCCCGCCGGCGCTCCAGCTCCTCGGCGTAGAACCCCTCGTGGTCGTCACCCGCCGCCGCGGTGATGGCCCGGGCCTCCGGGCTGAGGGTCTGCACGATGACCCGCCCGGGCTTCTCCCCTCTGCCGCTGCGCCCCCCGACCTGCACGAGCATCGCGAAGGTCCGCTCCTCGGCGCGGAAGTCCGGGAAGTGCAAGGTCAGGTCGGCGTTCACCACGCCGACGAGCGTCACATCGGGGAAGTGGTGGCCCTTGGCGATCATCTGCGTGCCGACCAGCACCCTGGCTCCCGGAGCGGCGAACCGGGCGAGCACGTCCTGAAGGCGCGCATACGACCCCGCTACGTCCGAGTCGAGGCGCAGCAGGTCGACGCCGGGCAGCAGCAGACGCACCTCGCGCTCCAGGCGCTCGGTGCCGAAGCCGAAGCGGACGAGGTCGGAGCTCCCGCAGGCCGGGCACGCCGCGGGCGCCGGCTCGCCGTATCCGCACGTCCGGCAGCGCAGACCGCGCCCACCGAACAGGGTCAGCGTCACGTCGCAGTGCGGGCATCCCCACGTGTGACCGCAGTGATCGCACACGAGGTAGGAGGCGAAGCCTCGACGATTGAGGAAGAGGATGGCCTTGTCCCCGGCGTCCACGGTCGCCGAGAGAGCCTCCGCCAGCGGCGGCGAGAAGACCCCGTGGTGATCGCGCATGTCCACGATCTCGAGCGCCGGAGGCTGCGACCCGTCGACCCGCTGCCGCAGGCCGGCGTGCAGCGGAACGCGCGCGTGGCTCTCGACGCTGGGCGTCGCCGAGCCGAGTACGACCACAGCCCCCGACTCCTCCGCGCGCCAGCGCGCCACCGTGCGCGCGTCGTAGGCGGGTTCGCTCTCCTGCTTGTACGAGGTGTCGTGCTCCTCGTCGACGACGATCAGGCCGAGGTCGACCAGCGGGGCGAAGACGGCCGAGCGGGCGCCGACGACGATGCGCACCTCGCCGCGGGCCACGGCTGCGTACGCCAGCAGCCGCTCCCCCGCCGACAGCCCCGAGTGGAGTACGGCGACCGGAGCGGCGTGGAACCGTCGCCTGACGCGGGCGACGGTCTGCCCGGTGAGGCCTATCTCCGGCACGAGCAGCAGGACCGACCGCCCCGCTTCCAGCATGGCTTGGGCCGCCTGCAGGTAGACCTCGGTCTTGCCGCTCCCGGTGACCCCGTGGAGCAGGACCTCCTCGCCGGAGCGCGCCTCGCACAGGACGGCGTCGAGAGCACGCCGCTGCTCCTCCAGCAGGTCCGGTACGTCGCCGAGCGTCGCACAGCCGCGGAGCCGCGCCGCTTGCGCCGCCGCGGCCGGGCTCACGCCGCCGTCGCCCGGCGCCTCCCCGTCACCCGCGGCGGCTCCGGCCGCCGCCTCGCCGTCCGGGGCGGCGACGAGCGCGCCGCTCTCGACCAGCCGGCGCAGCCCGGCCGCCGAAACCCCGCCGGCCGCCCGGAGCTCGCGCTCCTCCAGCTCGCCGGCCTCCTCGACCAGCGCCAGGGCGGCGCGCTGCCTGGGGCCGAGGCGCGCGGGGGTCTCGGCGCCGCGCCGCAGCCTCCGCCCGGCCGGCGTCACCCCGACGACGCGCACCTCGTAGGAGATCCTCAGCCAGCCCTTGCGTCGGTAGCGCTCCGCCGCCCTCGCGAGGCTCCCCCCGGGGAGCTTGAGACCGGCGAGCTCCGCGAGCCCTTCCTCGCCGGCATCCAGGGCCGCGCGCCCGGCGGCCGTGAGCTGATACCGGCGCACCACCTTGAGCGCGCCCGTCGGGGGGCAGACGAGAGCGAGGGCCGCGGCGAACGAGGTGAGGTAGTACTCCTCGATGCGGCGCGCGAGACGCAGCAGGCGCTCCGGGATCGCCGGGACGTCGAGGAGGTCTCGCAGGGGGAGGATCCGGCCCTGGTGCGCCGTGGTCTCCCGGAGCTCGAGGACGACGCCGATCACCGTCTGCGGCCCGAGCGGCACGGCGACGAGAGCGCCCGGACGGAGCCGCCCCTCGAGCTCGCACGGGACGCGGTAGTCGAACGCCTCCGTGAAGGCCCGCGTGCGGACGAGCGGGAAGACGGCGGCGTAGCTCACACAGCTGCTCGGCGGGCTCATGAAGCGGGGCTCCACAGGCTCACCGCTCAGGCCACGCCGCCGTCCGCCCGCGGCAGACTCGTCAGCCCGAGAGGCCGGCGGCCGCGCGAAGCGCGTC
>CAYTRM010000112.1:0-8139 GCA_964440225.1 uncultured Thermoleophilia bacterium
GTAGACGTCCCTCGGGTCGATGTCCTGCCGCTCGTACAGAGCAGCAAGGTCCACGTTGACCCCCTCGCGGACCGCCTGCGCCAGGGACGCGCTCTCGTCGCACTGCCCGGCCTGGGCGATGCGGCTGATCACATCCTCGCCGTACCGCATCTGCGGGTTCTCGATGGCCTCCTGGTCGATGAGCGCGCCGCTGCGCAGGTCGAAGAGATAGGCGATGACCTTGGAGGTGCCGATGTCGACGGCCACGCCGTACAGGTCCTGTTCGGTGGCGCCGGCGCGCACGTCGAGGACGCGCTTGCCGTAGCACGTCGCGGTGACCTTCCACTTGCCCTCACGCAACGTCGACGGCAGGCACTCGAGCACCGAGAGTGGGACCTCGACACCGCCGAGGGCCTCGTCGAAGCGCTCCAGGTCGGAGCGCTTGTCCTCGAGCGTCGGCGGCTCGAGCTCCAGGGTCTCGGTCACGACCGCCGGGTGTGCGGCTCCGTGGTGGATCTTGGACGTCGTCAGGATCCGTCGCTGTCCCGCGGTGCCCCGGACCTCGATGCTGACGCGCGCCGAGCGGGGGTACGCCTGGCAGGCCAGGCGCCAGCCCTCGGCGCGCAGCTTCTCGGGGATGCGCTTGAGCTCGCGCTCGGTCGGCTCCGTGAGCTCGCCCGAGCCCAGGCGCACCAGGCACTTCCCGCAGGTGCCGCGCCCCGCACAGTCGGTGGGGATGTCGATGGACGCGCGCACGAGACAGTCGAGGAGGTTCTCCTCCTCGCTCACTTCCAGAGTCAGCCCGATGGGCTCGACGAATACCTTTGGCACGTTCTCTCCTTAGGACTCAGGGCAGATGATGAGAATGTGTCGGGCAGCCCGGCCGGGCTGCCCGACACGCCGCCTGCTCACGCCGGCGACGCGATCCTCTCCGGTCGTACCCCGGTCCGTCCTCCCTCAGACCTTGGCCTCGCCGAAGATGTCGGCCATACGGTTCTTGCGGTCGACCACCTTCTGCATGCGTGCGTCCCAGACCTCGCTGAGCGTGGGGCCGTGGCCCTCGTCGAACATGCCGGCCACCCCGAGACGCTCGCGGTGCTCGTCGCATCCCTCGCAGTGGCACCGGCCCTCGACGTAGTCGTCGGGCTCCGTGTACTTGCTGATCACGCCCTCGTAGTTGCGCAGGATGATCTGGCCGGGAGCCTGGCTGATGACGTAGTTCGGGTACACCGGCGTCTTCCCGCCGCCACCGATGGCGTCGATGATGTAGGTCGGCACGCCGAACCCGGTGGTGTGACCGCGCAGGCTCTCGTAGATCTCGATGCCCTTGGCCACGCTGGTGCGGAAGTGCGCCGTGCCTTCGGCGAGGTCACACTGATAGTAGTAGTAGGGCTTGACCCGATACTCGAGCAGCCTGTGCGAGAGCTTCTTCATGACGCGGGCGTCGTCGTTGATGCCGCGCATGAGGACGGTCTGGTTGCCCATGGGGATGCCGGCGTCGTTCAGCCGGTCACAGGCGAGCTTGCTCTCGGGCGTGAACTCCTTCGGGTGGTTGAAGTGGGTGTTGAAGTACAGGGGGTGGTACTTGCTCAGCATGGCGACGAGCTCCGGCGTGACACGCTGCGGGCAGACGACGGGCATGCGCGAGCCGATGCGGATGATCTCGACGTGGTCGATGGCGCGCACGCGGCGGATGATGTCCTCCAGCTTGTCGTCCGACAGCGTGAGCGGGTCGCCGCCGCTGAGGAGCACGTCGCGCACCTCGGTGGCGCGCTCGATGTACTTGATCGCGTTGTCGATGTCCGTCTTGGCGACGATGTCCTCGGAGCCGCCGACGAGGCGCCTGCGCGTGCAGTGCCGGCAGTACATGCTGCACATCTCCGTGACCAGGAAGAGCACGCGGTCCGGATAACGGTGTGTGATGCGCGGCGTCGGGGAGTCGAAGTCCTCGGAGACGGCATCCTTGACGTCCTCTTTGTGGATGACGAGCTCGGCCGTCGTCGCCACGCCCTGCATGCGCACCGGGCAGGTCGGGTCGTCCGGATCCATCAGCGAGGCGTAGTACGGCGTCACGCTGACGCGGAACTTGCCCATGCACGCGTCGAGGTCCCTGCGCTGCGCATCAGTGAGGTTGAGCACCTGGGCGAAGTCGTCGGTGGTGGTGAGTCGGTTGCGGAGCTGCCAGCGGTAGTCGCTCCAGTCGGCGTCGCTCACATCCTGGAAGAGCGGTATGTCCTTGCGGTCTCTGGTCACTGTCTGTCTCCTTCTCGCGGGGCCCCTGTGTGTCCCCCGGTCCCTGGTTCTGGCGACGGCGGGCCGGAGGCCCGCCGCGGAAGCGGTGTGACGCCGGGGCGCTAGAGCCCGGCTTCGGCGATGATGCGCTCGAGCGTGCCGCTGACCTCGTCGGCGAGCGGCACGACCTCGTGCCCGGCGAGCACTCCCTCTGCGAGGCGGGTCGCCTTCTCGTAGGCGCCCTCCTTGCCGGAGGCGACCCATACATCCCACATACTGCGGTCGAGCAGGCGCGGTCGCCAGACGTCCTTCATGTGGCGGCGAGTGTGGCGCTGGCCGAGGAAGTTACCGCCGATACCCACCTGCTTGATCGCGTCCAGGGCAATGCTCTCCTCCTGGACGTCGATGCCGAGGGAGATCTTCGCGTTCCAGCTGAAGACCTCTGCATCCATGACGAGCTGCTGCGCGCTGAAGGCGGCGCCGGCGCCGAGACTCCCGGCGCCACCGGTGACGTCGACCCCTGCGGCGGTCGTGCAGAGCGAGGCGAAGACGTCCTGCGTGCACGCCTGCCAGTCCGGCTCGTGACCACCCGTGCGCATGCCGGCGGCGACGAGCGGGAGACCGACGTGAGCGGCCAGCTGGGCCGCCCCGAGCTGGAACAGCGCGGCCGTCGGACCGGCCCCGGGCAGGCCGGCGGTCGCCGGGTCGGCCGGATACAGGAGCGGCGCGCCGGGGGCCGCCGCCTGCACCGCCGCGCAGCCGGCCAGCACGCCGGCATGGTGCCGGACGAGAGCGGCGGCCAGGTCCGAAGGCGCGGGCGACGCCGAGGCGGGAGCGGCCGGCCCCAGGACGAGCGCCACCGGCAGGCCGGCGCGTGCGAAGACGAGCGCCGCATCCAGAGCATCGGCGGCGGCGCAGAGCGACAGGGGAGGGCGGCGGCGCAGTTCGGCCTCGGAGCCGGCGACCGCGGCGGCCATGGCGAGGGCCGCCTCCGCCTGGCGGGCGGTGGTCAGCGTCCCGCACAGCACGTGCTTGCTCGTACCGGCGAAGCAGCGTGCCAGCTCGCCGAGCGGCGTCTCGCCGGCGGCGCGCACTGGCGGACCGGCGACGACGGCCACCTCGGGCAGCGCGTCGGCCAGGCGGCAGGCGACGTCGAGGTCGGCGGCGGTGGCCTGTACCGGGTCGCCGCCGGAGAGCGGCCGCACGCGCGCGGGGACGCCGCCCGGCCCGGCCGTGGCGACACCGGCCGCCAGCCAGACCCGGCCGTCCCCAACGGTGAGGTCGTGCTCCGGCACGCGGCCGGCCAGGACGAAGCCGCTCGGCGCCGACAGGGCCGCGGCCTCGGCCGCGGCGCCCTCGGCGCCGAGCGACTCGAGCGCGGCCGCGTGCAGACGCGCCACGTCGTCGTCGCAGAGGACGCGCAACGCGAGCCGCGCCGGCGACGTCATGATCGGGCGCGGCTCCACTGCTCCGCCGGCCATCGTCGGATCGTTCACGAGCCGCTCCCCTCTGCTTCAGCGAGCACGGCGCGCAGCCGCTCGCGGATCGATTCTTCCAGGGCGAACGCGCGCGGCTCGGCCCGCAGGGCCTCGGTCCTGGCGAGCACGCGCTCCTTGAGCGTGGTCGCGCCGGCGGCCGCCCACCGGTCGTGCGTGGCCCTGTCGAACAGCGCCGGAGCCCACGCGTCGCGGTGGTGGGTCCGTGTGTAGCCCCGGCCCAGGTGACTGCCGCCGGGGCCGACCGCGTCGATCTCGTTCAGCGCCAGCGCTTCATCGTCGACCCCGACCTCGACGAGCAGGGCGCGGGCGTAGCCGACCAGCTCGTCGCCGAGGACGATCGTCTCGTAGCTGCTCTGGAGCCCGCTCTCGAGGTAGCCGACGTCGTGCAGAAGCGTGGCGCGGCTGAGCGCGCCGAGCACCGCGGTGATGCCTGCTTCGGCGGCCCACTGCTCGTCGAACGACTTGGCGTCGGCGACGGCCGCGTACGCGAAGCTCGGCAGGCCGTAGAACCTGGCGAGGTCGGTCGCCGCGGCGTTGCCGAGGAAGTGCTCGGGGGCGCCGTAGACATCTACGGCAGTGCGCATGTCGAAGGCGCCGCAGCCGACACCGTACACGAACGGCGCGCCGGCCTTCACCAGCTGATGCACCACCAGCCCGCTCAGCGTCTCCGCGTTGCCGACCACGATGGTCGCGGTGAGGGAGGCGGGAGCCGTGGTGCCCGCCGCCGGCGCCGGCGCGTAGACCAGCGGGATCTCCAGCTCGGCGCAGGCTCGAACCTTGTCGAGCGCGTCCTCGCTGTGCACGAGCGGCGGATTGGGCATCGCGTAGCAGCCGAAGCTGCGTGCTTCGCCGCACAGGGCCGCCATGTCGCGCATGCGGCGCAGGGACGCCGCGTCGTGCGCCGTGGTCAGCAGCGGCTTGCGCGTGCCGGCGAGCATCGCCGCGAACTGCGCCAGATCGCCGACCCCGGCGGGCACGTCGCCCGGTAGCCCCATGCTCATGACGAAGTCGAGGTTGGACAGCCTCTCGGCCAGCGCCGCCATACCCTCGACGTCGGCAGTCGTGCTCTGCCGGCGCTCCCCGGAGTCGGGGTCGGTGACGTAGACACAGTCCGACCCCGTGCCGAAGTAGCTGTTGCCGTCCCTGAGGTCGAGTCCGCCGAACTCCCCGCGACGGGCGTGGCCGCCGCCGGCAGACGTGCCGCGCTCCTGGATCGCGAAGCGGCGGGGGGCGCTCTGCAAAGCGGCGTCGACTAGTGATGCGGGGATGCGGGCGCGCGTGCCTTCGAGGCGCGCGCCGGCCTCCGCCAGCAGCTCACGAGCTCCCGCATGGCGCACCTCGACGCCGGTCTCCTCCAGCAGCGCAAGCGTCGCCTCGTGGACGCGCCAGCAGGCGGCGTCGTCCCATACGACGAGGCGGGCGGCGGGCATCAGGCGCGTCCGCGGGTCGCGCGCGCGAGGCTCGGAGCGGGCATCAGCGGCTCAGGCGGTGGCCCTCAGGCCCCCGCCAGCTCCTTGTCGGCGCGCTCGACGATCGCGCGCAGCTCCCTGACGACGTCGTCCGGAAGCGGCTCGGGCCGGTAGTTCGCAAGGATGTCGGCGGCGATCTCGGTGGCCTTGTGCAAAGCGCCCTTCCTGCCCTCGCGCAGCCAGGTGTCGTACGGAGTGCGGTCCCACACGTTCGGGCGCCAGATCTCCTTCATGTGCCGGCGCGTGTGCTTCTCGGAGAGGTAGGTGCCGCTCGGGCCGACCTTCTTGATCACGTCGAGCGCCAGCGTCTCCTCGTCCACGACGATACCGTTCGCGACCTTCTGGATGATCCCGTAGATCTCGGTCTCCATCACCATGTGCGGGTAGCTGAGGATCTTGGAGCCGTTGAGCAGCCCGGCGCCGTTCATCATGTCGGCGTTGGTCATCACGCTGGCGAAGGTGCTGAGCGAGTCGTCGACGGCGGCCTGCCAGTCGGGCTCCTTGGCGCCGGTGGCCATGGTGCCCATCGCCATCGGCACGCCGTAGAAGTGGGCGAGCTGCGTGGAGGCTCCGGCGAGCAGGTAGTCCTCGGGCGAGCCGCCGGTGTAGCCGCCGGTCTTGAGGTCGATCACGCTCGGTGCGCCGGCGAAGAAGGCGGGCACGCCGGGGAACGCCAGCTCGAGCAGCACGACGCCGCTGAGCGCCTCTGCGTTCTGGACGACCAGGTTGCCGGCGAGCGTAGCCGGGCCGGTGCCTGCCGCAAGGGGCATGGGCATGAAGCCGCTGGCCAACCCGTGTTCGGCGGCCACGAGGTTGGCCTCGAGGTTCGGCCCGTCGTGGCCGAGCGGGTCGACGGCGCATTGCATGAAGCTGAGGATGGGGCGCTCGCGCAACTTGTCCGTGCCGCCGGCGATCGCGGACGCCATCTCGACGATGTAGCGGGCGGGCTTCTCGCCGACGGTGGTCACCGTCTGGAAGTGCTTGCTGGTGTTCGTGAACACGGCCTCGGCGTCGTGCAGGCTCTTGGTCGCCGGGGGCACGTCCTGGCTCGTGACCACGGGTCCCCAGTAGTAGCTGATGTCGGGCAGGGCGTCGACGAAGCGGGCGCTGGTCGCCGCGTCGGCCTTGGTGCTGGGGCGCTTCTCGCCCGTCTCGTGATCGAAGACGAAGACGCCGGAGCCGTCATTGCTCAGATAGCAGTGCTTGCCGTCGATGAGCATGTCGCAGGCGGGGTCACGGCCGGCGAGCACGTAGCTGTCCGGCACCTGCGAGACGGCCTCCATGACGACCGCACGCGGCAGCTTCGCGATCTGAGCGGCGCGGTCGACCTCACAGCCGTTCTTCTCGAGGATGTCGAGCGCCTTCTCGCTGGGGAAGCGGATGCCGACGCTCTCCATCACGTCGAGCGTGGCTTCGTGGATCCGTTCGAGCTCGCTGGGGTTCAGAACGTCCCACCAGAGACGGGGGGCGATGGGGTTGATACGGGTGGTCATTGCGGCAACCTCGCTGGAGTCCGACGACAGGTCAGGACGATGAGTCGGTCAGCGGGCGGGCGTCGCGGCGACACAGAAAGGGGCCCGTCCGCGGGGACGGAGGGCCTACAGACCGCAGGCGCGGTTGATCGTGCTGATGCTGATTGAGGAAACGGCAGGCACGACCGGAGTCTATCACCGGCCTCGCGCGCGGCAAAACGGGGTGGGTTGTCGCGCGGTGCAGCGGTTTTGTGGTCGAGTGCGACGATGCCGAACACGCGAGGTCCTGGCCGAGCTGGACGCGCTGGTGGGCGCGGCTCCCACTCCCGGAAGGCCGCAGCGAACGGGCACCGGGAGCCGCGCGCGAAGCGCGGCACTCCCGGAGCCCGTGCCTCATAGGACCAGGGTCTCGACCGCCTCGCGAAAGACCCCGGTGTGGCGGTCCACGTCGGCCGCCGTCGTCTGCGGCGCCATCAGCGCCATGTTGTGGAACGGCGTCATGAGGATGCCGCGGTTCAGCATGAACAGGTGCAGGTAGCGGTCGAGCTCCTCGTCCTCGGCCGCGGCCGCCTCGCCGCCGTTCCTCGGCGCCGTCGGGCGCGGCCAGTACTCGGCCCTGCACCCGAGGCGCTTGACCACCCACGGCAGTCCGTACTCGTCGATCACGCTCTGGACGCCGTCGGCCCAGCGCCCCGCGAGCGGGATCGTGTGCGCGTAGGCCTCCTCGGTGAGCACCTCGGCGAGGGTCGCGCGCACGGCGGCGACGCTGAGCGCGTTGCCGGCCAGCGTGCCGCCGATGCCGCACTCGTCGGCGGCGTGGTAGTCCCAGTCGGCGTGGACGAGGTCGGCGACGGCCTGCCCGAAGCCGTAGACGGCGGCGGGCACGCCGCTGCCGATCGGCTTGCCGAGGGTGACGAGGTCGGGCTCGAGACCCCAGGCCCGCGTGCAGCCGCCGGGGCCGGCGCAGATCGTGTGGGTCTCGTCGATGGCGAGCAGCGTACCGGTCTCACGCGTCAGGCGCCGCAGTTCCGCGTGGTAGCCCTCGTCGGGCAGGACGATGCCGATGTTGGTGAGGGCCGGCTCGGCGAGGACGCAGGCCACGTCGCCGGGCTGGAGCGCCCGCTCCAGCGCCTCGAGATCGTTCCACTCGATGACCTTGGTGGTGACGACCGGGTCGACCGGCGGGCCGGCGTTGCCGGGCTTCGCTCCCGGCACGCCGTCGTTGATGGTGATGATCGTCTCGTCCACCGAGCCGTGGTAGCAGTAGTTGTAGACGAGGATCTTCGGGCGCTTGGTAACGTGGCGCGCGAGGCGCAGGGCGAAGCGGTTCGCGTCGGTGGCCGTGAGCGCCAGCTGCCAGTACCGCAGTCCGAAGCGGCGCGAGAGCTCAGCGGCGACCCAGAGTGAGTCCTCGGTGGGCAGCATCGTGGTGATGCCGCGCGCCGCCTGGGCGGCGATCGCCGCGACCGGCCCCGCCGGGGAGTGGCC
>CAYTRM010000113.1:0-8085 GCA_964440225.1 uncultured Thermoleophilia bacterium
TCGCCGGCGGGCGCAGAAGGCGCGGCGTGCGCACCTGTTCACGCGGGCGACCGCCCTCTACGACCGCGCCCGTGGCCTCTACACCACAGCGGGCGCGCCGCGCCCGGCGGGCGCCTGCCTCACAGCCATGCAGGACATCTATCTCATCACCGGGACGTACCCGGCGACACGCGCCGAGATGCTCACGCAGCTCAAGGCGACCTACCCCGACAGTACCGCCGCGCAGCGCCGCGCCTGGCTCGACCTCCCCAGCACCGAGCGGATGCGCTGGGACGGCGTCGTGCACTACTTCAGCGACGTCCCGACCAACCTGGCGTATCGCGACGTCGAGCTCTTCCAGACCGTGCCGGCGATGGTCGCCGCGTACAAGACCATCTACGGCGAGCTCGTCCCCTATCTTGCGGTCGCCGCGGAGACTCCCGCGTGGCAGCAGTACGGGAAGCCCAAGGCGTACGACTTCGTCCAGACGCTCTCCGTGCCGCGCGACGAGCTCCCCGCGGGCGGCATCCTGCGCGCCTGGTTCCCGATCCCCATCAACACCGGGCCACAGACGGATGTCGTCATCGGCGACATCACGCCGGACACGTACCTGCGCTACCCTCCGAGCATCGACCAGGCCATCGGCCTGCTCTACATGCGCGTTCCCGTGGAGCGACTCTCCGGCGACCTCGACGTGAGCTTTCGCGTCGGCTTCAAGCACGCCGCCCAGTACTTCAAGGTCGATCCGGGCCGCGTCGGGCGCTACGACAAGAGCAGCGCCGTCTACCGTCGCTACACGCGGTCACGCGCGAACACGAGGATCACGCCGTCGATCCGCCGGACCGCCCGGCGAGTGGTGGCCGGCGAGACCAACCCGTACCTGGCCGCGCAGCGCCTGTACAGGTTCATCCTCCGGCGCGTGAAGTACAGCCACATGCCGCACCTCGCGATGTGGCCGCGCGGCGTGCCCGAGTCGGTCTACGTGCACGAGCGCCGGTACGGCGACTGCGGCGCCCAGAGCATGTACTTCTCCGCCCTCTGCCGCGCCGTCGGCATACCGGCGCGCGCCGCAGGCGGCTTCCAGATCTTCTCCGGCACACCGGCCGGCCACTTCTGGGCCGAGTTCTACCTGCCCAACTACGGCTGGGTCCCGGTCGATCCCACCGCGGCGACCATAGTCGACTACCTGACGGACGTGTCCGCCGCCGACAAGCAGGCGTTCCACGACTTCTACTTCTCGAACCAGGACGACCTGCGCCTGGTGGTGCAGAAGGACACCGATCTGCCCCTGCTCCCGCGCGCGCAGGGACGGGTGGTCCTGCCGATGGCGATCCAGATGCCGGCCGCGCTGTGCCCGACCATGGAGGCGATCCCCGGGTTCGTGCTGACGGAGTACTGGACGTTCGGCCGGCCCCTCAAGTAGTGACCGCGCGTGCCGGGGAGTACCATGGAGGCCGGAATGCGGCATGATGGGGTGGACCATGGCACGCGGGCCTCGCACACGCACCGAGCTCCGGGGTAGCCTCGCCGGCAGACGGCATGAGGCCTGACGCGGTCGTGGCGCACGAGAGCGGCGGCCGCGACCGGCCTGACGAAGCTGGAGCGGCGCGCCGGCGGACGGGCGGCTGGCGAGCCGCCCGTCAGGTGCGGCGCGCCGTCCAGATCGCCACCTTCGCCGCCTTCGTGTACCTGCTGTTCGCGGGGCTGCAGCGTCTCGACCCGCTCCCGTACGCCAACGTCTTCTTCCGCTTCGACCCACTCGTCGCGCTCGCCACCATGCTGTCGGCGCGCGCCTGGCTGCCGCCCTTCGGCCTCGCGCTGATCACCGTCGCGGTGACGATCCTGCTGGGGCGCGTCTGGTGCGGCTGGATCTGCCCGCTCGGCACGCTGCTCGGCTGGCTGCGCTTCCGGTCGGCACGGCGGCGCGGCGGACGCATGCCCGCGTCCCTCCGCCGCGTCAAGTACGTCGTGCTCGGCGCCATCGTGCTCCTGGCGGCGCTGGCCAACCTGACGCTGCTCGCGCTCGACCCGCTCTCGCTGCTCACCCGGACGGCGACCACCTCGGCCATCCCCGGCTTCGTCTACATCGTGGACTCGCTCCAGCGAGCCGGCATGACCTGGGGGCCGACGGTCGGCCTCGTCACCTGGGTGGAGGACGCCTTCCGCGGCAGCGTCCTGCCGACGATCCAGCCCCGGTACGAGCAGGCTGTCGGCCTGTTCCTGATCCTGTTCGTCGTCGTCCTGCTGAACGCCCTGGCGGACCGCTTCTGGTGCCGGTATCTCTGTCCGCTGGGGGCGCTCCTGGGCCTCGTGTCCAAGATCCAGGTATTGCGCCCGGTCGTCGGCGACGCGTGCGACGCGTGCGGCTCCTGCGCCCGGGCCTGCCGTGTCGGGGCGATCGAGCTCGGCGCCGGCGAGGTGGCCGGAGAGGCCACGCTCGCGGACGCGGAAGCCGCGCCGGCGCCCACACCGGCGGCGCACGTCGTGAGCTCCGAGTGCACGATGTGCCTCGACTGTCTCGTCGCCTGCCCTCGGCCCGGCGCCATGGCCTTCGGCGTGGCGCGCCGCCCCGGGCCGTGGGCGCCCTACGACCCCGGCCGCCGCGAGGTGGTCCTGGCGGCGGCGGCCGGCCTCGGGACCGCCGTCCTGCTGGGCACCGGGGTCGCGCGCGCGGTCAAGCGCCCGGGCCTCATCCGGCCGCCGGGCGCCCAGGACGAGGCGCGCCTCCTCTCTCGCTGCCTGCGCTGCAGCGAGTGCATGAAAGCCTGCCCGACCTCCGGCCTGCAGCCGGCCCTCGGGGAGGCCGGCCTCGAGGGCATCTGGACGCCCGTCCTCAAGTCGCGGCTCGGCTACTGCGACTACGCCTGCAACGCCTGCGGCCAGGTGTGCCCGTCCGGTGCCATCCCGCTCCTCTCGCTGGCGGCGAAGCGCCGCCGGGTGCTCGGCGTCGCCGTCATCGACCGTGACCGCTGCCTGCCCTGGGCGTCCGACACCCCGTGCATCGTCTGCGAGGAGATGTGCCCCGTGTCCGACAAAGCCATCGAGCTGGGCGGACGCCGCCTGATCACTCGCTCGGACGGCACGGAGGACTACCTGTCTCGACCCACGGTGGTCGCGAGCCGTTGCATCGGCTGCGGCATCTGCGAGTTCAAGTGCCCGGTCGAGGGGCCGGCGGCGATCGTCGTGCTGCCGACAGACCCGGACCTGGCCGGAGGTGCGCCCGGGTAGGGACGCCGCCCACCGCGGCGACGGCGGCCACGCCGCGGAGCGACGGGCCACGCGGACTTCGCCGCCCGTGCCCGGTATACTCCCCGGCATGGATCCCGCGCCGGACCGCACGCTCGCCGACCTGCGCGCGGCCGCCCTCTTCAAGCAGCTCGACAAGGAGCAGCTCGACCGGCTGGCCGCCATCGCGCAGCCGCAGCGCCTCCCCGCGGAGGCGTCTCTCTTCATGCAGGGCGACCCGGCCACCGCCTTCTACCTGCTCGCCGAGGGACGGCTCAAGGTCTTCAAGCTCCTGCGTGACGGCCGCGGCGCGACCTTGCGCCACGTCGGCCCCGGGGAGACCTTCGCCGAAGCGGCCCTGTTCCACGAGACGTATCCCTCCAGCACCGAGACGATGACCGAGTGCCTCGTCTATCGCTTCGACAAGCACGACACGCTCGAGCTCCTGGTCGCCGAGCCACAACTCTCCGTCAGCCTGATCGGCGCCATGGCCGAGCTCCTCGGGCTGCTGAACCGGCGCGTCGAGGAGCTGCTGCTGCCGGTGCCGGCGCGCCTCGCCAGATACCTGCTGGCGCGCGCCGACGAGCAGCTCGAGCCGGTGGCGGCAGGAGCGGCGCGGGCGGAAGACGGGCCGGCTACCCAGCCCGAAGGCCCTCGGGTCATCACACTCCCGACGAGCAAGCGCGAGCTCGCCGCCCGGCTCGGCACGGTGCCCGAGACGCTGAGCCGCACCTTCGACCGCCTCAAGCGAGCCGATGTGATCCGCATGAGCGGCGACCACCAGCTCATCGAGATCCTGAGCTTCGACAAGCTGCACCGGCTCGCCCAGGACTGACGGCGTACAACGCCCGGGGTCTGGACGGAGACGCCTGCCCGCGTATGCTCAACAATGGGGAGGTCGGTCGCGCGTGGCGAGGCATGGCGACGGCGGCGGACCCTCAAGCGCAACGAGGGAGATGAGCATGAGCCGGGCACTCGTTCTCGTGGGGATCGCGCTTCTGCTGGCGGCGGCGCCGGCGACCGCGTTCGCCTCCGGCGCCATCGTCGGTGACGGCCCGCCCCCGGTGACCACCGCTCACGGCGCCGACGACCGCTGGCACGCGGACGCCGTCACCGTCTCCTTCACAGCGGTCGGTGAGGCGGCCCCCGTCGCCGACACCTTCGTCCAGGTGGACGGCGGCGCCCCGGTCGCGACCACCGAGGTGGTCGTGAGGGCGCCGCGCGATCACAGCGGCGACGGCGGACACACGCTCACCTACTGGTCGGTGAACGTGGACGGCCGCACCGAGACGCCCCGCTCGCTGACCGTCAAGATCGACACGCGCCCGCCGCGGGTCCGCAACCTCAGCCTGCGGCCGACGCTGCTTCGCCGCACCCAGCCGGTCCGGGTGCGATTCGCCCTGACCGACATCTCGGGGGCGGCCCGCGTCTCCTACACGGTGCGCGACCAGTACGGCTACCGGGCGCGACAGGGGGCCGCGACCACCCTCTCCGCCGGATCACGCACGCTCACCATCCCGGCCCGGTACGCCAACCGCCGGGCCTTCGTCCCCGGCCTGTACAGAGTCACCGTCACGCTGGTCGACGAGGCCGGCAACCGCACGGTCACCCGGCCGCTCGTCTTCCGCGACTACCACCCGGTGCGCGCCTCGGTGACCCACAGAGTCAGAGGAGCCGGCAAGCGCGTCGCGCTGACGTTCGACGACGGCGGGCCGGCGTGGGTGTGGGGCCAGATGCTCGACACGCTCAAGGCACACAAGATGCATGCGACGTTCTTCATCCTGGGGCCGTACGTCTCGTCGGCGCCGTACACGGCCCGGCGCACGGTCCGCGAGGGTCACGGCATCGGCTCGCACGGCTGGACGCACTCCGAGATGATGGGCCAGGGCTACTCCGGCGTTCGCAGCGAGCTCATCCGCAGCCAGGCCCCCTGGTGGCGCGCCGCACGGGCCACGCCCGTGGGCTGGTTCCGGCCGCCGTACGGCAGCTACAACGCCGCCACCGTGGCCGCGGCCGGCTCCGCCGGCTACAAGCACCTCGTGATGTGGGACGTCGACCCGGGCGACTGGCGCGGCTACGGCTCGGGAACCATCGCCGCCAACACGCTGTCGCGCGTGCACTCCGGGGCGATCATCGGCCTGCACGTGCGCCCGGCGACGATGGCGGCGCTGCCGGCGATCCTCCGCGGTCTGCGCGCCCGCGGCTACACATCCGTCTCGCTGCCCGAGCTGTTCCACACCGCCGGGCGGCGCTGAGCAGGCCGGCGCGCGGCGCAGCCGCTTCGCGCCGGCCCGTCCGGTTTCGCCGAGCCGCCGTCAGGTGAGCTCGGCGAACGCGGCCTCCAGTTCGTGCTCGCGGTCGATCTCACGGCGTCCGTACCCGTCGAACTGATCGCCGAAGACGGGCCGGTCGCGCACGCTGAGCGTGCCCAGCGCCACGGGTCCGTCTGACTGGTAGTCCCACTCGCGGATCTTCGCCCGAGCCTGCTCCTGATCGCGCGGGTCATGGTCCTCGAGCTCGTAGACCCGCGCGTTGTAGTACTCGTACATGTTGCGGAAGGTGACGCAGACCTGCAGCGTGTCGACGACGCTGAAGCCGCGGTGAGCGATCGCCTCCGCGTACAACCTCTTCAGCTGCTCCTTGCCGTGCGAGTAGCCGCGGGCGAGGTAGCTCGCACCCGCGGCCTGCAGCAGCTCCAGCGGGTTGAACGGCTCCTCGATGCTCCCGTACGGCGTCGAGCGTCCCTTGTGGCCCGGCGGAGTCTCCGGACCGGCCTGCCCGACGGTCAACCCGTAGACGCCGTTGTCGTGGACGATCAGCGTCAGGTCGATGTTGCGCTTGGCGGCGAAGAGCGTGTGCTCCAGACCCTCGGCGAAGGCGGCGCCGTCGCCGGCGTGGACGACCACGGTCAGCCCGGGGTTGGCGAGCTTGATGCCCATGGCCGTAGGGATCGCGCGCCCGTGCAGCGAGTCGAAGCTGTTCACGCCGATGTAGTCCATGATCTTGCTGTTGCAGCCGATGTCGGCGACCAGCACGATGTCCTGCGGTCGTGTGCCCGCCGCTATCAGCTCCTGGAACACCGGCTTGATCGCGTTCAGCACGGCGAAGTTGCCGCAGCCGGGGCACCAGGTGTTCTTGGCGTACGTCGCGAGGCGGGGGGCCGGAGCCACGGCGGCGGACGCCGCCGCCCCGCCGGCCGTCTTCTTGCCCGCAGCCGGCTTCCCGGCGGCCTTCGTCCCAGGCGCGGCCTTGCCTGCCGACTTCTTCTTACCGGTCGCGCTCATGCGAGCACCTCCTCGGCCTGCATGCGCAGCTCGCCGACGCCCCACGGCCTGCCGTCGTAGCGGAGCAGGCGGCCGTCCACGGCCACCCCGCGCTGTTCCATGAGCCGCGCGAGCTGCCCGCGGGAGTTGCCCTCGGCGACGGCGATCACCTCGCTGCCCTCGAGCGCCTCGGCCATCTGCCGGTCCGGGAACGGCCAGAGCACGACCGGCTGGACGATGCGGATGCCGGCGAGCTCGCCGACCTCGCGGGCGGCGCCCGTCGGCGAGCCCCACGTCACCAGCGTGCGCGTCGCCTCCGGGTCACCGTACACGTTCACCTGCGGCAGCGTGTCGAGCTCCTCGGCCAGCGCCAGTCCCTTGGCGTTCCACTTGTCCTGCATGCGCACCGTGAGCTCCGGATCCTCGGTCGTGATCCCGAACTCGTCGTGCGTGTAGCTGTTCACCTTGACCACCGCGCCCTCACGGCCGGGGAAGGCGAGCGGGGAGACGCCGTCGGCGGTGAAGTGGTAGCGCTGGTAGGCGAGCGCCGGGTCCGCGGCGGCTGCGCCGCCGTCGCCGACGCCCTGCGGCGCGCCGTCCCAGAACCGCGGCTCGAGCCGCGGCAGGTCGGGGACGGCGTCCCGGTCGAAGCTCTGCGAGTCGTCGTTGAGCGTGCGGTCGCCGAGCACGATCGCCGGCAGCTGGTACTTCCAGGCCACGTCCAGCGCGAAGGCGCTCCACGCGTAGGCCTGCTCGACGTCGGCCGGCGCCACCACGAAGCGCGGGAACTCGCCGTGTCCGGCGCTCATCGCGAAGTGCAGGTCGGCCTGCGCGGTATAGGTAGGCAGGCCGGTGGCCGGGCCGGTGCGCTGCCCGAGGACGACGACGATGGGCAGCTCGGTCTGCCCGGCCAGACTCAGACCTTCAACCATCAGGGCGAACCCGCCGCCCGAGGTACCGACGGCGGCGCGTTCGCCCGCGTAGGCGTGCCCGAGCGCCATCAGCATGGCTGCGATCTCGCCCTCGGGCTGCACCACCTTGAGCTCGAAGCGCGGCGCCTGCCTGGCGAGGTAGTGCAGCAGGCCGCTGGCCGGCGTCATCGGGTAGCCGGCGTACGCCTGGAGACCGCCGCGGATGAGCCCCAGCCCGGTGGCCTCGAGGCCGGTCATCACCGGCCGCGGCCCGCCCCCGGGCAGGTCGATCAGGAGCTTCTCCGTCGCGAGGTCGTACCCCCTGCGCGCGACCTTGATGTTCAGGTCGGTCTGCTTGGTCTGGTAGCGCCGCATGACGTCCTCGAGCACCTCCCAGGGGATCGAGATCGCCTTGCAGAAGGCGCCGAGGATCGCGCTGTTGCGCATCACCGGCGGCGCCTCCTCCTGCTCGAGGATGGTCTTCACGGGGATGCCGGTACGGAACGGATGAGCCATGGACGGGAGGCTCGACGTCTTGATGGACTGGTCGTCGTAGACGGTCACCGGGCGCTGCTTGAGCCGCCAGGCGTGCTTGTCGAGCGTCTCCGTGGTGAGCGCGATGACGACGTTCACGTGGTCGCGGTGCGCCGCGATGCGGCCGCGGTGGGCGCGCACGATGACGTAGTTGTGGCCGCCGCGTATCAGCG
>CAYTRM010000114.1:0-7989 GCA_964440225.1 uncultured Thermoleophilia bacterium
ACCCGCTTCGGCTGCAGATGGCCGCCGAGGGCCGGCGCATCGTCGATGCCGCGCGAGAGCGCGGTGTGACGCTGCGCCTGCTCGGCGGCCTCGCCGTCGCCACGCACTGCGACGGGCTCGCGAGCTGCGAGCGGGAGTACGCCGACGTCGACCTCGCGGGCCTGAGCCGCGAGGCGGTCGGGGTGGTCGACGTCCTGCGCGATCTGGGATACGGCGAGCGAGACCACGTGAGGACGGCCACGATGGGGCGGCAGGCGCAGTTCGTGCGGCCCTGCGAGCACGTGACGGCCGACGACGGCCGCGCGCACGAGGACGATCACGTGGACGTCTTCTTCGACCGCTTCCGGATGGAGCATGAGCTCGACCTCAGGGATCGCCTGGCACTGCATCCCTACACGCTCTCGGCGAGCGATCTGCTGGTCACCAAGCTGCTGATCACGCACGCGGAGCCGCGCGACGTGCACGACGCGCTGCACCTGCTGGCGGTCTCCGCGGACGCGCCCGAGGGCGGGCCGGCGGCGATCGACGTGAAGTACATCGCCGGGCTCTGCGCGGGGGACTGGGGCCTCTTCTACGACGTGACTCGCACTCTTCAGCGCTGCGTGGAGGCGGGAGGCTCGTCGGGGCTCACTCCTGAGGATCTCGAGCGGATGGGCGCGCAGGTCGCCCGGCTGACCGGCGCCATCGATGCGGCCCCCAAGACGGTCGGCTGGCGGCTGCGGGCCAAGGTGGGCACCCGGCGCCCCTGGTACCAGCTCGTGGAGGAAGAGGATGGAGGGCCTCCTGAGGACGGAAGCGCCTCCTGAGGATGGAGGGCGCCCTGAGCGAGGCCCTCTCGCGCGCCCGGGTCAGACTGCGGCGCGACCGGCCTTGGTGCGCACCGCGAGCGCCGTCTCCTCGGTCCGGCCGCCGAACTGCTCCTCGACCTCGGAGTACCAGCGGAGGCGCTTGCCGATCCGCGAGCGCAGCCTCCAGCGCAGCGTCTTGGAGTGCTCGGTCATCATGTCCTGAGCCAGCTCGAGCGTGCGGCGCACGCGAGCGGCGTCGCGCGGGCTGAGGTCGTAGTCGGGGAGGTGGTCGATCACCGTGTCGATGTTGCTCATGACGTCGATGTAGAGACCCCAGTCGCTGCCGCAGACCTCCGCCACGTGCTGCAGGTCGAGCACGCCGGGGTGGGGCTGGAAGTCGACGTACACGTCCTTGCACAGCGTGATGATGTCGTGGGCGTCCTTCTCGTTGAGGTTCACGATCTGGAGCTTGCTGAGGAAGAGGTCGGCGGGGTCGATGGCGTACGTGTTGATCTCGAGGCGGTCGCGGAAGTCGATGGCGTGATCCATGCGCATGGCGTCGAGAAAGACGTCGATGTGGTCGCTCGGAGGGACTGCGCTGATCACGGGGAGGCCGTGGGCGCGCTTGCCCATGTGAGCCCGCGACTCGAGCGATCGCGTCGGCATGAAGAACTGGAGCTGGCCGTTGGCGGTGGCCATGGAGACGTGCTGGTTCTCGAGGTAGCCGAGGTGGCGGAAGACGCCGCCCACGTCGGCCGCCTGGCGCTTGAGGCCGATCAGGTCGATGTCGCTGTAGTGGCGCTCGGCGAACTCCAGGTCGATCGCGTAGTGGCGCACTGCGAGCCCGCCGGTGAGGCGCAGGGTCACGCCGCGGTCGTTGCCCGCGTCGATGATGCGCCGCGCCTCCGCCATCAGCTGCTCGTGGCGAGTCAGGGTGGCGTCGAGGGCGGCGTCGCGCAGGCGGGAGGTGGCGTGCTCGTCCATCACCCGGCGATTCTACCCCGAGGGCCGGCGCGCCGGCCGACCGATGGTCGCTCCGGCGGGCCCCGGCGCGGGCGCCCGGCCCCGTGGCCGTCGCCCGCGGCTTCGCGCCCGCGTTTGTTCAGGCGCGCACGCGGCGGACGTCGACGCGGTCGAGGTCCATCTCGCCGAGACCCATGTCGTAGGCGGCCCGGACGTAGGGTATGTCGGCGCCGCTGAGGCCGAAGAGCGTGGCGGCGTAGGCGTCGGCGGCGACGATGTCCGGGCTGGCGACGACCGTGTCGAGCGCCTCCACGTCGTTGAGGTCGCCGCCGGTGGGGCCGTTGGCGGTGAGCACGCGAACGGCGTCGACGACCGTGAGGGTCGGGCGGCACACGCTGATCAGGTCGGCCGTCCGCTGGCCGATGTTCGCGTGGATGTCGCCCGGGTCGAGGATGACGCCGAGGAGGTTCTTGCCGCCGAGCGTCAGCCTGGTCATCCCGTGGTCCTTCGCTATCGGGACGTCGATCAGGGCGTCGCAGGAGAGCACGTCGCTGTAGATCGGCCACGAGGTGAGGTCGCGGCCGTCCGGGATGCGGTACTCGCGAAAACGCGTGGGAGCCATGATGTGCATCTCTCCGCCGGCCCGTTCGACCGCATCCTGGATGCCGCTGGTGCGGTAGGCCTCCTCCGCGGGGCCGCCGAAGGGCATGTCCATGACGCGCACGCGGGCCGCGCCGGCGGCGCGGCACAGGCCGAGGGGGGCGCCGACCACGGCGGGGTTGGTGGTGGCCGCGTACTCGGGACCGTGATAGCCGGTGCAGATGTTGGGCTTGATGACGACATCGGCGCCCTGTTTGACGAAGCGCTTCATGCCGCCGAGCGCGGTGATCGCCGCGGCGGTGATAGCCTCCGCGTCGCCGCCCCGCGCCACCGCCAGCGGCGGACGGGTGCCGCCCCGGGCCGCGGGCGATGCCGGAGGCGACGCCAGGCGCCCGTCCTGCGGCGGGTCGGCCGGCGCCTGCGTCCCGCCGCAGCCCGCGGCTGCCAGCGCGGCTCCGGCGGCCGCGCCGCCGGCGATTCTGAGGAAGTCTCTGCGGGTACAGTCGCGCATGTATGGTCAAAGGGTAGCAGGGCTGCGGGTTGGGGGCATCCGTTGCCCAGTGCAGCCCGAACGTGTCGAAAAACCGGGGGGAGCCGCGTGGATCTGGGAAAGCTGTTCAAGGACGCCTGGGGACTTCTGCTCAAGGACATCGGACAGCTGATCGTCGGGCTGCTGCTCGCCGGACTGATCCCCGGAGCCGTCGTGGCGGTCGTCATCCTCGTCGCGCTTGCCATCGCGCTCCCCGGCCTGGCCTCCGGGGCCGAGGCCGGCGCCGTGACGGGTCTGAGCGTCGCCGGCGTCGTCGCGCTCGTCGTCGGCTACCTGGCGGCCGTGGCGGTCATGGTGCTGGTCGCGATCCCTCTGTACGCGGGCGTGGTCACCGGCGCGCTTCGCCGGGTGCGTGAGGGGCGCGTCATGGGGTACTGGGACCTCTTCACGGGGTTCCAGGTGCTGGGCCGGGTGGTGGGGGTGTACGTCGTCGCCTTCCTGTTCGTGCCGCTGGCGGTCGCCGCGACGCCGGTCGTCGTGATCGGGCTCGGCGTCGCGTTTCTCTGGGTCCCGGCGATCGTCGCCGGCATCGTGCTGGCCGTTCTGGCCGGACTCGTCATCGCCTACCTGTCGGTGTGCTGGACGTACGCGCTGATCGTCGCCATCGACCGCGGCGTGGGCGTGTCCGTGGCGCTGCGAGAGAGCCGCGCGCTCGTCCATCGCGTCGGCTGGTGGTGGACGTTCCTGGCCCTCTTCCTGCTGCAGTTGGCGCTGATGGCTGCGGCTCTCGCCGCCGGCATGATCCCGTTTGCCGGGATGGCCGTCGGTCTCGTGACGGGTCCCTACAGTCTCACGTACCTTCTGGCGATGTACTATCAGTCGCGGCGCGAGGACTGGCTCATCGATGCGGCCCTGGCCGCAGGGAGCCTGCGGCCTCCGCCCGCAGCAGTCGACACGGGGAGCGCGACCACCGGCTAACGCGTGACAAGGCCGCTCAGGTGGGAGAATCTGTGCGGCATCATGCCCTTCGGGGCGACCGGCCTTCAGTCGGACGGGGAGGATGCACATGGGAATCGGCGACGTGTTCGCCAAGGCGTTCGAGCTCTGGCGGCGGGATGTGGGGTGGCTGATCCTCGCCGGGCTCGTCGTCGGCCTCATCATGGTGGTGATCTTCGGGGTGGCGCTGGGCATCTTCGGGGCGATCTTCGCCGGGGCCGGCGTCACCATCGGGGCCAACCTGGCCTCCGACGACTCGGGCGCGCTGGGCGCGCTGGGCGCCGGGATGATCCTTCTGGCCATTGTCGTCTACGTCATCGTCGTCTTCCTGGTCCAGGTGGTCGCGATGGTCTTCTACGGAGGCATGTTCGAGATGGTCATAGGCGCCGCGCGCGGCAATCGCGGCGTCGAGTTCGGCGACCTGTTCAGCGGCTTTCGCAAGTTCGGCGCCTACGTGGTGTACGCGCTGGTGCTGTTCGGCATCTCCATCGGGACCTCGTTCCTCAACATCATCCCGGTCATCGGCTGGCTTGCGGGACTGGTCATCAGCGTCTGGATCGGGGTGATCTGGCTGTACGTCCTGCCGCTCATCGCCGATCAGGGCGTCGGCTTCGGCGATGCCGCCAAACGCAGCTTCGACATGGTCAAGGGCGTCGGCTGGTGGCGCACCTTCGGTATGGTCGTCGTCCTCGGCCTGGTCGTCGCGGCGGCGGCTGTCGTCATTTTGCTGATCGCCATCGGTGTCGGTCAGGGCAGCGACTGGGCGGGGATACTCCTTGGCCTTGTCCTCTTCCTGGTCTTCGCCGTGCTCGTGCCTCCGTACACGATCTGCTACGTGAGCGTGATGTATCTGGGGTCCGGCGGCGCCGCTGCGCCGGTTCCCGCTCCGGGGATGCCGGGAGCGCCTCTTCCGCCTCCGCCGGGAGCGCCGATCTACGGCACGCCACCGTCGCCTCCGGCATCCGCCCCGGTGAGCGGGGCGGCGACCGGGGTCACGACACCCGTGGCGCCGAGTCCGCCGTCGCCCGGACCCGACGCGTGGAAGGCGGCCGCCGACCCGCTCGCTACCGGTTCGCCGCCCGCGGGGCCTCCCGCGACGCCTGCCGTGGCGCCGCAAGCGCACAGGCCGGCCGTCGACTCCTCGAGTGGCGGGCTCGAGAAGCACTGCGCCCAGTGCGGCGCGCTGATCGAGGGCTCGGACGACTACTGCCAGGCCTGCGCGCTCGAGGTGAGCGGCGGCCAGACGGCGGCCACGCAAGCGCCGTCCGCCGGGTCGCCGGTACCCCCGGCTCCCGAGGCGCCGGAGGCCCCTGAGCCCCCGCAGCCTCCGGAGGCCTGAGCTCAGAGGTCCCGCAGATCCAGTCTCGTCACAGCAGGGTGAGGCCCGTGGGCCCGCGGCGCGACGGCGCCGCGGGCCCACGGGTCGTTCTCAGACCTGACGATGGAAAGCGCTCGTACCGTGGATCGTGGCGCGATGGGAGTGCCGGCGATCGCGGGTTCGTCTGTCTCTGCTCGGCCCTCCTTCCGGAGGCTCTGACCGCGCCGACGCGTGTGTGCGGCCGTCACGGCTGCGGGCGCCGGACTGCTCGCCGTCGATGATCGCCGCGGGCGTGACGGCTTCTATAATAGCGATACCTAACAAGTTACTCCACCAAGATGATTACTTTACTGTAAAGCCGGGCAGCATCGCTGTAGATGGAGGGTCGCAGCGGACCGACCAGAACGCTTCGGTCCCACATCGGAGGGGCCCCGGCCGGCAGAAGGCCGGTGTGCCACAGCAAAGTGTCTGGAGGTACCAATGAAACGCTGGTCGCTCGTACTGGCCGTGGTCGCCGTACTGACGGTGCCGTTCATCATCGCCGCGTGCGGCAGCACGGAAGAGGAAGCCGCGTCTCCCACACCGGAGGCGACGATGGCCCAGAAGGACATCGTCGATACCGCCGTCGAGGCCGGCGGCTTCACGAGTCTCGTGAGCGCCGTGCAGGCTGCGGGGCTCGAGGAGACGCTGAGGGGCGAGGGTCCGTTCACGGTGTTCGCCCCGACGGACGACGCCTTCGCGGCCGTCCCTCAGGAGACGCTGGACGCGCTGTTCGCGGACCCGAGCGGTGCCCTCAGCGAAGTGCTCACCTATCACGTCGTGCCCGGCAAGGTCATGTCGACGGATCTGAGTGACGGCATGATGGCGGAGACCGTCAACGGCAAGTCGCTCGAGATCACGGTCGGAGACGACGGCACCGTGATGGTGGGCGGCGCCAAGGTCGTCACCGCCGACATCGAGACGTCCAACGGCGTGATCCACGTCATCGACACCGTGCTGGTCCCGTAAGCCGGCGCGACACATCGTCAGACTGCACGGGGCCCCGGTGCGGCATTGCCGCACCGGGGCCCCGTGGCGTTGCGGGACGCGCGTGAGCTCGCCGCCGTCGGCCGGAGGGTGGCTACGGAACGCGAGTGTGCAGAGTCTCCTTGAGCACCCGCCAGACGGCCGGATCCTCCTGGCCCATGTGCCAGGCGTAGACGCCGAGGATGCGCGGGTGCTTCTCGACCAGCATCCTCGCCTTGACGCGGATCGCGGCGGCGTCGGGGAAGTACGCGATGTGCCGGTCGCCGTCGCGCCGGTACTCCAGACGGAGCTCGCCGGACGCCGTGCGGGTCTGGAGCGGATCGCGGGCGGCTCGGATGGCCCTCACATCGCTCCATACGAGGTCGCTCGTCGCATCGCCGACCCAGTCGCGGCCGTAGAAGCCCAGGCCCATGACGATGCGCCTGGGCGGCACCTGTGTCTCGGCGAACGCGAGCACCCGGTGCATCCAGTCGGGAGGCGAGAGCGGCCCGGGGCCCGACCAGGAGCCGGAGTAGTTGTAGGTCATGATGCGGAACTGGTCGACCGCCCTGCCGAGGCGCTCCCAGTCCTGCGACCGCGGCCCGTCCCAGCCGCCGGGCTCGCGGAACTTGGGATAGACGTCGACGGCGATGAGGCGATCGTCATCGTGCAGCCGCCGGGCGAGCTCCTCGACGAAGGCCGAGAAGGCGTTGCGCTGGGAGGCCTTCAGCGCCTCCCAGTCGACGTCGACGCCGGCCACCTCGTGCTCGCGGCACCAGGCGGCGACTGCGGCGACGTGCCGCCGCCGCGACTGCGGCGTCTTCAGGATGGCGGCCGAGATCGCGGGGTCGAAGGTGTGCTGCGTCTCGTCGTAGTCGGTGAGGGTCACGAAGACGCGGCACTCCTGTCGCTTCGCCTCGGCGATGAACCCCGTGTCCAGCTTGGGCGCAACGACGCTGCCGTCGGCGCGCGACTGCAGCCAGTCGACGCTCACCTCGTCGAGCGCACCGGCGTCGACGGCGCGCCGCAGGGACGCGCGATCGCCGAACGTCCAGCCGCCGATGAGGTACGGTCCGTGCGGGCGGTCGTCGTCGAGGGCGGCGGCCAGGGCGAACGCCACGGCGATCGCCAGGCCACCGGCGACGACGATGACAAGCAAGGCGGGTACGCGGCGCCGGCGCGGCCGCCTGCGGCGACGCGCCGCCGTGTCAGTGGACATCGGCATGTACCCATGATGACGGGTCGCGGCGCGGCTGTGAACCGGCGGGCCGGGGCCTGCCGGCGGCGCCCGGCAGGTGCGGTCGCGGCGCCCGCGGCCGGCGTGGCCGGCCGACTGCCCGATTACTGTGGTGGCGCTCGCGGGTATGGAACCGTCACGCATCGGACCACCGCTACCAGAGAGGCCACCGTGAAGGAGAAGCTCGGCGCCACCAACGCTCTCTACCCGCTCGTCACCGCCATCGTCGGAGCGGACGTCGACGGCAAGGCGGACTTCGCGACGATCGCCCACGTCGGCATCGCCCACCTCAAGGGCATCACGCTGGGCATGGGCAACATCCACCTCACCAACAAGGGCATCATCGCCAACAAGACGTTCAGCGTGAGCCTCCCGTCCGAGGAGATGGTCGCCGTCACCGATCACATCGGCATGGTGAGCGGCACCAAGGAGGACAAGAGCGCGATCTTCGACGTCTTCTACGGCGAGCTCGAGAACGCCCCGATGATCGAGCAGTGCAAGGTGACGATGGAGTGCAAGCTCATCGAGCACATCGCGATGCCGACGCACGACCTCTTCGTCGGCGAGGTCGTCGGCACCTACGCCGACGTCG
>CAYTRM010000115.1:0-7457 GCA_964440225.1 uncultured Thermoleophilia bacterium
CGGAGCCGGTGGCGGTGCCGAACGGGTCGTCGAAGTCGCTCTTGGGCAGGCTCGGCACGTGCAGGCCGGCCTCCTTGAACATCTTGCCGAGCTCACGCGTCGTGAGGCCGTAGTCGACGTCCTGGAAGCCGGAGTCGACCATCTCGGGCCGGTTGCACTCGTACTTCTTGGCCGAGCAGGGCATGAGCGCGCAGCTCACTATCTTCGCGGGGTCGAGCCCGAGCTTGTCGGCGTAGAAGGTCTTGATGAGCGCGCCGAACATCTGCTGCGGGCTCTTGGCGCTCGAGGCGTTGGGCAGGAACTCGGGATAGAAGTGCTCGAGGTACTTGACCCAGCCCGGCGAGCAACTGGTGAACTGGGGCAGCGCGACGTCCTTGTCGCCCTGCACCAGGGCCTTGTAGAGACGCAGGATGAGCTCCGTGCCTTCCTCGATGATGGTGAGGTCGGCGCTGAAGTTGGTGTCGAACACCATGTCGAAGCCGGCCCGGCGCAGCGCCGTGTTCATCTCGAAGGTGACCGGCGTGCCGGGCTCGAGGCCGAAGACCTCGCCCATCGCCGAACGCGGCGCGGGAGCGGTCTGGATGACGACGTGCTTTTCGGGATCGTCGATCGCGGCCCAGACCTCGTCGGTCTCGTCCCTGGCGTACAGGGCGCCGACCGGGCAGCGGTTGACGCACTGGCCGCAGTTGATGCAGACCACGGAGCCGAGCGGCATGTCTTCGAAGGTCTCGATCGTGACCTTGTTGCTGCGACCGACGGCCTCGAGTACGCCGACTTCCTGGATGTCGATGCAGGTGCGGATGCAGCGGCGGCAGCGGATGCACTTGTTCATGTCGCGCATCACGGAGTAGCTGGACGTGTCCTGCTCGAACATCGGCTCGGTCGGGTGCCCGAAGGCGAACTCGGTGATGCCGTACTCTTCGGCCAGCGACTGCAGCTCGCAGTTGCCGTTGCGCACGCAGCTGTAGCACTCGCCGCAGTGCTCGCTGAGGAGCAGTTCGAGCACGTGCTTGCGCGCCATGCGGACCTTGCGGCTGTGCGTGTTGATCTTCATCTGGTTGACGACCGGGAACGTGCAGGCGGGCTGCAGCGTCCGCTGGCCCTCGACCTCGACGACGCACATGCGGCAGACGCCGGCCACGTCGAGGTCGGGGTGGTCGCACAGCGTCGGGATGTTGACGCCGGCGTTCTTCGCGGCCTCGAGGATCGTGGTGCCGAACGGCACCTTGGCCTCGACGCCGTCGATGGACACGCTCACCTGGGCGCCGATGGCGTCCGGGCTCGTGGTGGTGATGACGCGCCGGTGCTGCTGCGAGAGCGGCGCGCGGTGGATCGGGGTCGTGGGATTGCTCATGCTCACTCCCTCGCTCTCGTCAGGCGCTCGGGGCGCGGTTGCTGATCTCGTCTTCGAAGCCCTCGAGGATCGAGAGGAAGGCGCTCGGGCTGGTCTGCCCGAGGCCGCACTTCGATGCGACCTTCATGGTCTCGCCCAGAGCCTTGACGTTGGCCAGGAACTCGGGCGGGCAGGCGCCCTGCTTGAGCAACTGGACGACCTTGAGCATCTGGGGGTTGCCGAGGCGGCAGGGCGTGCACTGGCCGCAGCTCTCCTCGACGAAGAACTCGAGGAAGTTCTCGGCGACGTCGAGGATGTCGCGCTGCGCGCCGATGACCATGACCGAGCCGCCGGTGGGGATGTCCTCGAAGGCGAGGGCGCGGCTGAAGTCCTTGGCGGGCACGCAGATGCCGCTGGCGCCGCCGATCTGGACGGCCTTGGCGCCTTCGCCGCCGACCTCCTTGAGCAGTTCCCCGACGGTGATGCCCCACGGGAACTCGTACACGCCCGGCTTGTCGCAGTCGCCGCTGATGCTGAAGAGCTTGTAGCCGGTCGACTTGTCGGTGCCGAACCCCTTGAACCAGTCGGCGCCCTTGGCGAAGATCGCCGCCACGGAGGCGAGTGTCTCGACGTTGTTCACGACCGTGGGGTTGTTGAGCAGGCCGGCCACGACGGGGAAGGGCGGCCGGTTGCGCGGCTCGCCGCGGAAGCCCTCGAGGCTCTCGATGAGGGCGGTCTCTTCGCCGCAGACGTAAGCGCCGGCGCCGAGGGCGGTGATGATGTCGAAGTCGAAGCCCTCGATGCCCATGATGTTGCGTCCCAGCAGGCCCTGCTCGCGACGCTGCTTGATGACTGCGTTGAGGTGCGGGCGCAGGTAGGTGTACTCGGCGCGCAGGTAGACGATGCCGAGCGTTGCGCCGATGGCGCGTCCGCCGATGGTCATGCCCTCGAAGACGAGGTCGGCGAACTGCGTCAGGATGACCCGGTCCTTGAAGGTGCCGGGCTCGCCCTCGTCGGCGTTGCAGATGAGGTACTTCTGGTCGGCTTTCTCCGCCGCGCAGAAGCCCCACTTCATACCGGTGGGGAAGCCGGCTCCGCCGCGGCCCCTGAGGTCGCTGTCGCGCACGAAGTCGACGAGGTCGGCGCGCGACATGGCGAGCGCCGCCTTCAGCCCGGCTTCGGGCTCGATGGTCGCGTAGGTGAGGGCGTTGCCCTGGGTCTCGATGGTGCTCCCAGTCACTGCTCAGCCCTCCTGGGTCGCGGCTGCCTGGCGGCAGGCGGCGACGATGTCGCATGCCGTCTGTGGCGTCACGCGGGTGTAGACCTCGTCGTTGACGAGCATCGCGGGGCCCTGGTCGCACATGCCCACGCAGCTCGCCCACTCGAGCGTGAAGAGACCGTCGTCCGTGGTCTCGTCGAAGCCGATGCCGAGCGCCTCGGTGAGCGCCTCGGCGACGGCGGCCTTACCGGCGAAGTCGCACGACAGCGTGCCGCACAGCCGGATCACGAAGCAGCCTTCGGCTGCGCCGTGGAGGAACGCGTAGAACGACGCCACGCTGTAGACCTCGACGGGGTGGATGTCGAGGACGTCGGCGATGGTCTGCATCGACTCGCTGTCGATCTCGTGGTGGTGGCTCTTGACATCCTGAAGGATCGGGATGAGCGAGCTTCTGCCGGGCCCGAGCTTGTCGACCAGGGCGAGACAGTCGCTGCGGAGTTGTTCTTGGTTGGTCACGGGCATCTGTCGTCCTCTCACTGCTCGAGGAGCTTCTTGACTTTTGCGACCAGCGTCTGCGGCTCCACCGGCTTGGGCTGGAACTCGTCGACGGGGACGATCTCGCCGTCCTTGTCGATGTTGAGGCCCATGGCGGCGTTGACACTGGTGAGCATGATGATCGGCACGGTGTTGCCGCTCTTGCGGATCTCGCGCGCCATGCGGAGGCCGTCGTCCGGCTCTTCCATCATCACGTCGAGGATGAGGAGGTCGGGCTTGCTCTCCTCGAGTTGCTTCATGCCGTCGGCGCGGTTGGGCGCGCCTACGACCTCGTAGCCCTCGCGCTCGAGGACCAGTCTGCCGGCATCGACGATGTCCGGGTCGTCGTCAACGATAAGGATCTTGGGCACCACGTACTCCTCTGTCGGTTACCGTTCCCCTGGCGTTGCCGGATGGCACGCCCACACAGCCGGTCATCGTCGCCTCCGCGTCGCGGGCCCGGGCGTGACGGCAGGCGCCGTCATGGCGAGGGTGCGCAAGGGGATACGACGATAGGTGCTGGCCGCTCACTCCACAGGATCCACGTTCGATTTGGCCTCAGCTACTCGGCGTTTCTAACGCATCGCGGCCGCTTGTGCAAGGGGTCACGAGCGCGTGGCGTTAGTATCGCACACCACCCGGGGGCTTGAGCAAGCCGGGTGTCCGGCTCGGGGGCGCCCGAGACGCGTCTCAGGCGTGCCGGCGACGTCAGGCGGAGGACGCCGCGGCCGTCAGGGCGGCGTCGTCGGTGGGCGCCGTGGCGCCGGCGGGCGGCGCGTCGTGAAGCGTGACCGTGAACGTGCTGCCCACGCCCGGCTCGCTCTTCACGTGCGCCTCGCCGTCGTACATGTTGGCGATCTTGCGCACGGTGCTGAGGCCGAGGCCGCTGCCGAGGATCTTCACGGTCTGCTCGTTCTTGATGCGCGTGAACTCGCTGAAGAGCTTGCCGGCTTCTTCCGGCGTGAGGCCGATGCCGGTGTCGGTCACGGCGATGGCGACGGCATCGCCCTTGCGGCTCAGCCTGACGGTGACCGAACCGCCGTCGCGGTTGTACTTGACCGCGTTGGAGATGAGGTTGTTCAGCACGATCTCGGCTTCGCCGGGGTCGGCCCTGAGCTCGATGCCGTCTCCCTCGAGCGTCACGGTGATCCCGCGGCGCTCGGCGTCGACGGCGAACAGTTCCATCGACGCCTTGGCCAGCTCGTAGAGGTCCAGCCGCTTGATCTGGCGCTCGCGCTGGCCCGACTCGATCCGGGTGAGGTCGAGGAGGTCCATGATGAGCTTTTTCATGCCGTCGACGCGCACGATGCTGCGCTCGACCATCTGCAGGTTCTGGTCGGCCTCGGTGGTGCGAAGGATGTTGAGATAGCCCTCCACCGCGTTCAACGGCGCCTTGAGCTCGTGCGCCAGGACCGAGATGAAGTTGAAGCGGATCTCGCGCTTCTCCTCGGCGAGCTTGAGGGCCTGCTTGCTGAGGATCAGCTGGCTGGTGGCCTTGCGCAGCGCGTACCGCAGCTCGTCCGGGGTGAACGGCTTGGCGAGGAAGTCGTAGGCGCCGAGCTTGGTCGCCTTGACGGCGGTCTCGAAGGTGGCGTACGCGGTGATCATGATCGTGAGCACCGCGCGCCCCCGGGCGCTCATGGCGTCGAGGACGTCCATGCCGCCGACGCCCGGCAGCTTGAGGTCGAGCAGCAGCAGGTCGACGGCGCCGCCCTCGTCGAGGTAGGCGAGGTAGTCCTCGCCGGTGGTGAAGTAGCGGAACGCGTAGTCGGCGTCGACCAGGACGTCGGGGACGTGCACCCTGTACTTCTCGATGATGCGCCGCACCCCGAGGCAGAGAGCCTCTTCGTCGTCGACCATGACCACCTGCAGGGTGACCTGCTGCGGATCCATGAGGCTCTCGCGGGTCGTCGGCTCGACGGTCATGGTCTCAGCCCCCCGTGATCTCTTGCAGGCTCGCCGGAGCGGTCGTCTCGGTCTCGTACCGCGGCAGGACGATGGTGAAGGTGGTGCCGGTGGGGCCGGCGGCCGCGTCGGCGTTCGACTCCACCATGATCTGGCCGCGGTGCATCTTCACGATGCCGTGCGTCACCGCGAGCCCGAGCCCCGTCCCCTTGCCGACCTGTTTGGTCGTGAAGAAGGGGCTGAACAGCTTGTCGAGGTGCTCCTCGGCGATGCCGGTGCCCTCGTCCTTGACCATCACGACGACGTTCTCCTCGGTGCCGTCGAGCGTCACGACGATGCCGCCGCCCTCCGGCATCGCGTGCTGGGCGTTGGTCAGGAGATTGGTGAGCACCTGGACGATCTGGTCCCCGTCGAGTTCGGCCACCGGGTCGTCGAGGTGGTCGACGATCTCGACGGAGATGCCTTCTTCGACCGGGATGGTGCGCAGGACCTCGCCGACCAGGCTGGTGACGTCGGTCGGCTGGCGCACGACCCGGCTCTGCCGGGCGAAGTTGAGCAGCCCGGAGATGATCTTCTTGCAGCGGTTCGCCTGATTGACGATGAGCTTGACGTCGTCGGCCACCGCGGCGTCGGACTCGCAGTCCTCGAGGAGCAGGTTCGCGTGCAGCAGGAGGATGCCGAGCGGGTTGTTGACCTCGTGAGCGATGCCCGCCGCGAGCTGCCCCATGCTGGCCAGCTTCTCGCTCTTGACGAGCGCCTCCTTGGTGGTCTCGAGCGAGCGGTTGGACTCCTGCAGCTCGTCGACCGTCTTGCGGAGCTCCTCCACGGAGTACGGCAGGCACATCTCGACCTCGGCCAGCCCCTGCCAGATGGCGACCGCGTGGTCGCGGCAGGTCTCGTAGCCGCAGGCGCCGCAGTTGAGCTCGTCCTCTGGGGCGAACTTGTTCATGCGCGCGAGGAGCTCGCTCAGCTCCTGCGGCGTCGGCATGTCGTCGAAGCGCTGGTCGAAGGGCGCGAACGTGCGCGAGAGGTCGACCGTGCTGTACCGCTCGACGTCGGCCTTCCACGCCGCCTCGTCGAAGCGCGCCTGACGCCCGCGCGTCTCGCGACTGACGTCGGAGCGGCGCTTGAAGACGGGCTCTTCGCAGCTGAAGCCCGCGCCCATGATGCAGCCTTCGCAGCAGAGGATGTCGAGCAGGCGCGCCTCGGTGTCTCCGTGCTCGAAGTCGGTGATCGCGTCGGCGAGATTGGCGCGCCCGTCGGCGGTCACGATGTCGCCGCTCAGAAGGTCCTCGTCGAGGTCGGCCGCCTGCAGCATGCCCCGGGTGATGGGGAAGAGGGCGCCGAGGCCGCCGTGCGGCGGGTCGAAGTCGTCGCCCCGTGTCTCGTGGGAAGTCAGCGAGATGCCGCGCGCGGCGAGCATGGCGCGGAGCTCCACGTACGTGAGAGCCGCGTGGACCTCGCCGTCGAACTGTTCGTACCTGGCCTCGCCCTTCTTGGCGATGCAGGGCCCGACGAAGACGATCTTGAGGTCGGGCCCGTACTTCGCGTGCAGGACGCGGGCGATGGCGAGCATCGGCGACACGATCGGCGCGAGGTTGTCGAGCAGGTCCGGGTGATACTTGCGCACGTAGCTGACGACCGCCGGGCAGGTGGTGGCCACGTAGCGGTCGTCGTCCTGCTGCAGAAGGCGCGCGTACTCGGCGGCGACCAGGTCGGCTCCGAAGCTGACCTCGTGGACGTGCGCGAAGCCCAGTTCGCGGAGGGCGGCGATCAGATCGGCCGTCTCGCACTCGGTGAACTCGGCCGGGTAGCTCGGGGCGACGATGGCCGCCACCGGGGTGTCGCCTTCGAGCAGGGCCTCGGTGGCCTCGATGCCGCTGAGCACCTGCTTGGCGTTCTGGCTGCACACGGTGACGCAGTTGCCGCAGCCGATGCAGCGCGTCTGGATGACACTGGCCTGGCCGTCGAGGATCTGGATGGCTTTGGCCGGGCACTCGCGGACGCAGGTGTAGCAGCGCCGGCACTTCTCCTTGATCGTCGTGACCAGCTGCAGATACGGGACTCTGTCTTCGTTCATGGCGAGACCGGGGCCGCGGCCGTCAGCCGGCGCGGCCGAGAAGCTCGGCGACCTTGGCGACGAGCGCCCGGGCGTCGATGGGTTTGTCGAAGTAGGCGTCGACGTTCATCTTCGCGAGGTCTTCGGGTGAGTCCGGGCGGAAGTTCAGGCCGAGCTGGCTGCTCACGGAGGTGCTGATGATGACCGGTACCCCGGCCGTGCGGGGGTCGCTCTTGAGGTGCGCCGAGAAGGCGAAGCCGGCGTCGATGCTGGTCATCATGAGGTCGGTGATCACGAGGTCCGGGACCTCCGCGTCGATGCGTTCGCGGGCCTCCGCCGGGTTGGTGGCGGTGACGACGCGGTGACCCGCCCCTTCGAGGATGATGCGGTTGATCTCGAGGAAGTCG
>CAYTRM010000115.1:7467-7960 GCA_964440225.1 uncultured Thermoleophilia bacterium
GCGAATGATCATGTCGTCGTC
This sequence comes from uncultured Thermoleophilia bacterium, assembly GCA_964440225.1. Lineage (GTDB taxonomy): Bacteria > Actinomycetota > Thermoleophilia > UBA2241 > UBA2241 > CAIXSE01. Next base: position 7,489 of record CAYTRM010000115.1, read on the forward strand.
GACGATCAGTATCAGGGCCTGCTCTGCGCTCATGATCCGCTCTCAGTATAGCCGCTCTGCCCGTCCGGCCCGCCTGTGGCACCCCGGCGGCCGGCCGGGCGCTTCCCGCCTCGCCGCGCGACCCCGGAGGCGGCCCCGGGATCCCGGGGCCGCCTCCGCGACGGGCTGTTGGGCCCGTCGGGTCGTCGTAGCGAGGCCTTCCGTGTCTCAGACGCGGTCGTGCTCGAAGTAGTGGGTGTGCAGCAGGTGGTGCGAGATCTCGCCGCACGGAGCTCCGAGGTACTCCTCGTACAGCTCGCAGACGGCGGGGTTCTCGTGCGACTGCCGCAGCTCACGGCCTTCGTCCTCACGGTAGATCGCGGCGATGCGCGCCTCGCGCACGGCGTTGGTCGTGAGGCGGGGCTGTCCGCCGCCGCCGATGCAGCCGCCGGGGCAGGTCATGACCTCGACGAAGTGGTACTCGGCCTCGCCG
>CAYTRM010000116.1:0-7953 GCA_964440225.1 uncultured Thermoleophilia bacterium
CACCCGCCATGCTGAGCGACGTGTCGACCATCAGCACCACCTGGTGGCGGCGGTCGACGCGGCGCCTCACGACCCAGTCGCCCGGCTCCGGATACGGCTTGCCGAGCAGGTTGTCGACCGTCGCCTCGACGTCGAGTTCGCCGGCGTAGGGCTCGCGCAGCGGCTCGCACACCGTCTGCGTCGCCGCCTTGAGCGGGCCGACGAGCCGGACGGCCCGGCGCAGCACGGCTCCGGCCGCAAGACGCTGGGCACAGGCCTCTGCGCCGGCGCCGGCCCCGCTCATCACGCCGGCGCTGAGGTCGGCCGCCAGCCGCCAGCCGTCAAGCTCCCCCGGCGGCAGGCGCAGGTGCGCGGCCAGCGCCCGCCGGTCGTCCAACGCGCACGAGGGGGCGACGCAGGCGGCTTCAGGCGGCCGGGGCTCCGCCTGCGTCCCCACGGCCCCCGCGCTCGTCTGCACCCCGCCGCCCCGGCCCGCGGCGGAGCCCGTCGTCGCCGCGGCGTCGGGGTCCTCGTTGCGGTCGACCACCAGGGCGAGGACGTCACCGATCGCGCCGGCGACGTCCACGGCCGCGCCGTCACGTACCGTGACGCGCGTCGTCAGGGCGGCGTGGGCCGCGCGGCGCAGCGTCTCGCGGCCGGCCCCGCCCTCGCCGCGCGGCGCCTCGAGCCGTTCGGCGACGCCCACGATCGCCGCCGCGCCGCGCACCGAGGCCCCGCTCTGCAGGTCGCCGTGCGTGCGCGTCGCTCGCGCGAGGCGCACGGCCGTGCGCACGAGCGCCGCATCGGCCGAGCCGGTGTCGGCGGCCACGATCGCCGCCTCCTCGCCGGCGCTCTGGTAGCCGAGGGCGAGGTGCTCGAAGCGGTCGCGGAGCGCCTCCGAGAGCCGCCCGGTGGCGATGCGCTCGGCGGGGCTCGCCGTCGCCACCACGAGAAAGCCCTCCGCGGCGCGCACATCACCCAGATGGGGCACCTCGACGAGGCCCTCGTCGAGCGCCGGGAGAAGGACGTTCTGCACCGGCTCGGGCATGCGGTCGAGGTCGTTGACGAGCAGGACGCCGCCGCTCCGCATCGCCGCGACCAGAGGGCCGGGAGAGAAGGCGTCCTCCCCGTAGCCACGCGCGAACACGAGAGGCGGCTCGAACCAGCCGACGAGCCTGCTCACGGAGTAGCCGTCGTCGCCGTCGACGCGCAGCGTCGCACGGTCGAGACCGGCGCAGGCGGCCAGCGCTACGGTCGTCTTGCCGACGCCGACCGGCCCCTCGAGCAGCAGGTGGCGACCGCCGCCGAGGACGGCGCGGGCGATCGCCAGCTCCCCTTCACGCCCCACGACCACGCGCGCCGGCGGGACGGCCTCTCCGGCGCTCACGGAGCCGGCGTCCACGTCACGCCCCTCGCGCGGGACGCGACGAGATCACGGCCGGTGTGTCGCGCCCTTCCCGCGCCCGATCGCATGCTGTTCCTCGGTGAAGTGGCCCACAGGTTCGCACAGGTTCCAGCAGTATCGCGCTCTTTCGCACATGCAGTCAACGAGAGCCGGCTCTCGTGACGCCCAAGCGACCGCGGTCCGCGCCGTGCCGTCGCGAGACGCCCTCCGCGGGGGACGCCAGGTGTCGCCGCGCAGCCGCGTGCCGTAGACTCCTGGGATGATGCTCCCGCCCGACATCGGCCTGCCGACCGACGCCTGGTACCAGCGTCCTCTGGGCGAAGCGCTCGAGCGGGTCGCCCTGCGCGCCGAGCTGGCGGAGATCTACTCGGCCGACGACCACACCCTCCTCGCCACCGACAACCGCCGCGTCGCGGCCGAGAGCGGCCTGCGGCTCACGGTGCACGGCCCCTTCGACGACGTCGAGACGGGCGCCACCCGCGAGCGCGACCGCAGGTTCGCCATGCAGACGCACCGCCGCCACCTCGAAGCCGCGGCCGAGATCGGGGCGCTCACCTACGTGGTGCACCCCGACTACCGCGGCTGCAGCCTGCCGCGCGACCCCAGGGTGGTCACAGCCCTGCAGCGGTCGATCGCCGAGTTCGAGGAGTGGCAGAGCGAGCTCGGCGTGCGCATCGTCATCGAGAACATGCCCGGCGTCGGCTTCTCGCACTTCGGCGCTCCCGGCGACCTCGACCTCGGCGAGCTGGGGCTCATCCTCGACACCGGCCACGCGGCGATCTGCGGCACCCTGCACGACTTCCTGAGCGAGCCCCGGGCGCAGCTGGCCCACGTGCATCTGCACGACAACCGTGGCCCCGCGGACGCCGGCGACCCTCACCTGCCGCTCGGCAGGGGCATCGTCGACGTCGACGCCGTCATGCGCGCCGCGCGGGCCAGCGGCGCCACGGTGATCCTGGAGGTGCTCAGCGAGGCGAGCATCGTCGAGAGCGTGGCCTACATGGAGCGTCGCGGACTGCTCGCCACCGGCTGAGCCCCGCCCGCACGCCGGCACGCGCCGCCCCGGTCCACGTCCCGGGCGGGTCCTTGGAGCTCCTCAGCCGGCCAGCCCCTCGAACGGACCGGCGGCGTGCACCGGCCGGCCGGCGAACAGGGTGAGCTCCACGCTCGCATCGGCGATCTCCTCCGGCGGGACGGCCAGGATGTCCCGGTCCAGCACGATGAGGTCGGCGGCCTTGCCGGCCTCGACGGTCCCGGTCTCGTCCTCGATGCCGAGCGCGTAGGCGCCGTGAGCGGTCCAGCTCCGGACCATCTGGGTCACGGTGACGCTCTCCTCCGGCCACAGCGGCCCTTCTTGAGTCGCATCCGCGGGGTCCCGGCGCATGACGCCGCGCTGGATCGCCTGCAGCGGGTCCGGCGGCGGCGGCACCGGATAGTCGCTCGCCGAGGCCGCGACGATGCCGTGGTCCCAGAAGCTGCGCATGGGGTACTCCCGGTCGGCGCGCTCGCGACCCAGATACGGGACCTGCCTCTGACGGTACAGCTCGTCCTTCTGGAACCAGTACGGCTGAGGCACGGCCACCACGCCCAGCTCGGCGAAGCGCGGCAGGTCGGCGAGGTCGAGCAGCTGCATGTGGGTGATGAGCGGACGCTCGACGCGGCCGCCCGTAGCGCGGGCTGCGGCCTCGACGGCGTCCAGACAGAGCGCGACCGCGCCGTCGCCTATGGCGTGGTAGTGCAGCCGGAACCCGGCCTTGGCGGCGGCGACCGACGCCGCCTCGAGGCCGCCGGCCGGCCACATGGGATCCCCGCAGAAGCCGGGGCGGTCGGCGTACGGCTCCTTGAGGACGGCGGTGTGGCCCTCCACGATGCCGTCGGCGAAGAGCTTGGCCCATACCGCCGTGACCAGCGGGCCCGTGTGGCGGGCCCGCTCCTCGACGGCGGCGCGCACCTGCTCCTCCACGGGCGCGTCCTCGCGGATCCACAGCGACAGGCAGTACCGGGTCGTCAGCGATCCTTCGGCCTGCAGGACCTCGTACGCCTCGAGCGCGGCGTCCCTCCCCACCTCGAGCACGGCGTCCTGCACGGTGGTGAGCCCGAACGGAGCTGCCACCGTGCGCTGGAAGTGCAGGATGCCGGCGCGGGCGTCCTCGAGAGAAGGCGCCGGCATGGCGCGGGCAACGAGCGCGGCCGGTCCCTCGCGCAGCGTCCCCGACGGGGTCCCGTCGGCCAGCCGCTCGATCACCCCGCTGGGCGGATCGGACGTGCCGGTGTCGATGCCGGCCAGCCGCAGGGCGCGCGTGTTGGCCCACATGGAGTGATAGCTGTCGTCGTGGAGCGCCACCGGGCGGTCCGGGACGAGTGCATCGAGGTCCGACGCGAGCGGGCCGCCGGGCGGCATGAGGGCGTCGCTCCAGCCGAACCCGCGGATCGCCGGCAGTTCGGGATGCTCCCGCGCGAACGTCGCGACGGCGTCCAGGCAGGCGTTCATCGACTTGAGCCCGCCGAGCGCCAGGTCGGTGAGCTCCTCGGCAGCCGACGAGGCGTGCATGTGCGCGTCGATGAAGCCGGGCAGCACGAGCCGGCCGCCGAGATCGATGATCCGGGTGCCGGGCCCGGCCAAACCGGCGACCGCGTCGCTCGTCCCCGTGGCGAGGATCCGGCCGGCGGCAAGCGCCACGGCCTCGCACCGGGTGCCCGCGGCGTCCGCCACGTGCACGACACCGTTCGTCAGGATCATGTCGACAGCCATCTCGCCTCCCGGGGGTTTCACAGGGTCCGCCGGCGACGATACAGGGGAGCGGCGCGGCACGTACAGCCCGCCGCGCCGGGAGCGCCGCGCAGCGCATACGGCCCACCTCGCCCGGAGCGGCCGCGCCGCCGTCCGGAATGAGCGTCAGCGGCTGAAGCTGAAGCCGAAGCCCGGCGACTGTTCGAGCGGGCGCAGAGGACTCAAGGGCGCTCCCGCCCGCGCCTCTCCGTGGTAGTCCCGAGGGGCGACGTCGCTGGGTCCGCCGGGGTACAGCAGGCTGGCCAGCGCCTGGATCTGGTCGCGCCCGACACCGAGCTCGAACTGACCGCCGCCGTACAGGGTAGCGCCGGCCGCCCGGGCGCGCGCGACGCAGTCGAACAGCGCGCTCGGGCTTCCGAACCGTGACGGCTTGATGTTGAGGTAGCGCGGAGGAGCGACCGCGCCGCCGGGCGCGCCGGCCGGCCCGACGGCCGTCTCGGCGGCGGATCCGTCCGCGCCCGCCCTCCCGGCCCCCGCCGCGACCCGTGCCGCGAGAGCTTCCACGTCGGCCCACGAGTGCACCGGCGCATCGAAGCTGAAGCGCGCCTCCTCGCCGCGCAGCGCCTCGCGCGCCGGACCGTCCACGGCCGGATCCTCGAGGATCGCGTCCGGGAACGCGGCCGCCACGCGGCGGTACTGCACCGGGTCCGGAGGGTTGTCTACGGGAGAGCCCTCGTAGAACGCCTTGAAGTCGAGCGCCCGCACGCGCCCCGTGGCCGCGATCTCGGCCATGAGGCCGGCGTCCCACTCGGACGTCGGGTCGAGCTTGAACTCGAGGCTCGGAGCGACGGCCAGCCACGGCTTGATGTCGAGCCGCGTGCTGACGACGAAGCGGACGGGGCGGTACTCGAGGCCGAGCGCCGCGCCGAGGCTCAGGCCCTGCTGCCGCAGGGCCAGGTCGAGCGCGGCGCTCTCGAAGCCCCAGCGCCGGTAGTGGCGGAAGAACTCCTGCTGCGGCGGCCCGGCGGGGAACAGATCGAGGCCGCCCACGTGCTGCGAGAAGCCGTCGAGCGACCACGAGCCCGCCAGCGGGAGAGCCGCCGGATAGTCGTCGTGGTCCTCGGCCGCGTAGGTCACGTCTTCTCCGCGGCCCTCCAGCCCACCGCCGCTCAGGACGACCTCCGTCGTCTCGCGGCGGAAGCCGCTCGAGACGTCCAGCTCGCGGCCCTCGGTCCGGTACCCGTCGACGGTCAGAGGGAGCCGCGCGATCCGCTCGTACAGGCCGGCGGCCCCCGGCACGCCTTCTCCGTGATGGCGACGTGAGACGTCCATGCGGACCTTGTACCCCCCGGGCGCGCATCACAGCCACGCCCCGCGGCAGCGTCTGGCATACTTGCACGGCATGCCTCCCCTCCCCGACATCGGCATCTCGACCAGCGCCTGGTCGGCGTGCCCGCTGCCCTTGGCGCTCGAGCGCATCGCGGATCTTGCGCCGGCGGCCGAGATCCGCTCCTTCGACATGCACACACTGCTCAGCAAGCGAAACCGCGCCGCCGCCCTGGCGGCCGGGCTCTCGTACACGGTGCACGGGCCGTTCGGCCACAGGGGCCTGGACGACGCGTCGGAGGCCGCCAGACGTGCGGCCCTGGACGAGCACGCGCGTCATCTCGAGGCGGCGGCCGCCGTGAGCGCCCGGCTCTACGTCGTCCACCCCGACTGGCATCCAGAGGTCACGCCACGCGACCCCGCCGTCGTCTCCAGGCTGGAGCGCGCCTACGCGGAGCTCCACGACCTGCAGGACGAGATCGGCGTCGACGTCGTGGTCGAGAACATGCCCGGAGCCGGCCGCTCGCACTTCACGCATCCCGGCGACCTCGACCTGCAGGGCCTCGGGCTGATCCTCGACGTCGGACACGCCAGCATCAGCGGCTGTCTCGACGAGTGGCTGGACGAGCCGCGAGCGCCGCTGCGCCACCTCCACGTGCACGACAACGCCGGAGTGGGCGACGACGACGACCCGCACCTCCCGCTCGGCGCCGGCGTCGTGGACGCGGCGGCGGTGATGCGGGCGGCGCGGGAGGCCGGAGCGTCCGTGGTGCTCGAGCACTACGACGAGGGGGCGGTGCTCGCCAGCCTCGCCCGCCTCCGCGCGCTCGGACTGCTCTGACCGCGACCGGCCCCGAGCCGGCGCCGCCCGTTTGATAGGATCGTCCCTGCGCCCCTCCCGGGGCCCCACCGCTCACGCCAACGACCGAAAGCGCACGCCATGAGCCAGTCCTTCACGTACACGGGCACCAGCGACTACATCGCCGCGCCCGACCTCATGCAGACCGTCAACGTCGCGGTGCAGCTCAGCCGCCCGCTGCTCATCAAGGGCGAGCCCGGCACCGGCAAGACCATGCTCGCCCAGAGCATCGCCAAGGGCCTCGAGATGCCGCTGCTCATCTGGAACGTCAAGTCCACGACCAAGGCGCAGGACGGCCTCTACGTCTACGACACCGTCCAGCGCCTCTACGACGGCCAGTTCGGCGACAGCGACGTCAGCGACATCGCCCGGTACATCAAGCCCGGCAAGCTGGGCGAGGCCTTCGCCAGCGACGAGCGCGTCGTGCTCCTCATCGACGAGATCGACAAGGCCGACCTCGAGTTCCCCAACGACCTCCTGTGGGAGCTCGACCAGATGGAGTTCCACATCCCCGAGACGCACGAGAACGTCAAGGCCGTGCACCGGCCCATCGTCCTCATCACGTCCAACGCCGAGAAGGAGCTGCCGGACGCCTTCTTGCGCCGCTGCGTCTTCCACTACATCGAGTTCCCGGACGAGGACATGATGGAGCGCATCGTGCGCGTCCACGTGCCCGGTCTCGACAAGCGGCTGCTCGACCTCGCCATGCAGTCCTTCTACTGGCTGCGCGACCTCCCCGGTCTGCAGAAGAAGCCCAGCACCAGCGAGCTCATCGACTGGGTGCAGGCGCTGGAGCGCGGCGGGGCCGACCCCAAGGAGATCGCCGCGCGCCTGCCGTTCATGGGCGTGCTGCTCAAGAAGGACCACGACGTGGACGTCGCGCAGCGCGCGCTGGCGTCCGGCCGCGGCCGCAGATAGCCGCAGGCCTTCCCGGCCGCGGCCCCTCGAGGCCAGGAGTCCCCATGCCGAACATCGGCGGTATCGAACTCTTCTTCGTCATCGTCATCGCCATCGTGGTCGCCGTGCTCGTGCTGCGCGAGATCATGATGAAGCGCTGAGGCGCGGCGCGACCGTGTTCACCGACTTCTTCTTCCTGCTGCGCTTCTACGGCGTGCCGGTGACGGTCACGGAGTGGCTCGCGCTCATGCGCGGGCTCGCCTTGGGCCTGGTACCGAGCAGCCTGGACGAGTTCTACGCCGTCGCGCGCAGCATCCTGGTCAAGAGCGAGGCGTACTTCGACCAGTACGACCAGGCGTTCGCGCACCTGTTCAAGGGCATCGAGACGCCGGTGGAGATCGAGGACGAGGTCTGGGACTGGCTGGCGGACCCTCTGACCATGCCGGGGCTCAGCGACGAGGAGCGGCGGCTCCTGGCCGCCGCGCTCGAGGACCTGGACCTGGATGCGCTCCAGAGGATGTTCGAGGAGCGCCTCAAGGAGCAGACCGAGGCCCACCACGGCGGCAACAGGTGGGTGGGTACCGGCGGCACCAGCCCCTTCGGCCACTCCGGCTTCCACCCGGGCGGCATCCGCGTGGGCGGCGAGAGCCGCGACCGGTCCGCCGTCAAGGTGGCCGGCGAACGCCGTTACCGCGGCTACCGTACCGACCAGGAGGTCGGCGTACGCCAGTTCGAACTCGCCTTGCGGCGCCTGCG
>CAYTRM010000117.1:0-7939 GCA_964440225.1 uncultured Thermoleophilia bacterium
ATCACCAGCGGCGGCAGGCCGAAGAGACGCATCGTCGCCCGCGCGGCGCCGCACGACCCTCGCGGGTGAGGGCCACCGTGCCTCCATGACCGGTCCATCGGTTGACAGTACCACCCGGCGGCGACGGCGCCTGCCCGTGCCGCAAGCCGCCGGAGTGGGTAAGAAGCACGTCAACCGACCTCCGGGAGGATCCGTGTCAGACGCACCGGCCCCGCACGACGCCACCGCCGAGTTCATCCGCCGTCTCCCCAAGGCGGAGCTGCACGTGCACATCGAGGGGACCCTGGAGCCCGATCTCCTGATCGAGCTCGGCCGCCGCAATGCGGTCCCGCTCCAGTGCGCCACGGCCGAGGAGTGCCGCGCGCGCTACCGCTTCAACGACCTTCAGCACTTCCTGAACATCTACTACGAGGGCGTGGCGGTGCTCGTGAACGAGCAGGACTTCTACGACCTGACGGCGGCCTACCTGCGGCGGGCGGCCGCCGACGGCGCCCGGCACGTCGAGGTGTTCTTCGACCCGCAGAGCCACGTGCCGCGCGGCGTGCCGTTCGGTGATCTCGTCGGAGGCATCACCCGGGCGCTCCGGGACGGCGAGGCCGATCCGGGCGTCACGTGGCGCCTCATCATGTGCTTCCTGCGCGACAAGCCGGCGGCGGAGGCCCTGGAGATGCTCGAGCTTGCTCTTCCCTTCCGCGACGTGATCGCCGGCGTGGGGCTCGACTCCGCTGAAGTGGGGCACCCGCCGAGCGACTTCGCCGAGGTGTTCGCCAAGGCCCGCGACGCGGGCTTCATCGCCGTCGCGCACGCCGGCGAGGAGGGCCCGCCCGAGTACATCGTCGAAGCGCTCGACGTCCTCAAGGTGCGCCGCATCGACCACGGGGTCGCGGCGATCCGCGACCAGGCTCTGCAGCGGCGCCTTGCCGAGGACCGTATCCCGCTGACGATGTGCCCGCTGAGCAACCTCGAACTGCAGGTGACGCCGGACCTCTCCCTGCACCCGCTCAAGAAGCTGCTCGACGCCGGCCTCGCGGTGACGGTGAACTCAGACGACCCCGCCTACTTCGACGGCTACCTGCTGGACAACTACCTCGCGGTGCAGAAGGCGCTGGGCCTGAGCTCCGCCGACCTGGCCCAGCTCGCGCGCAACTCGATCACGGCCTCGCTGCTGCCGCGCGAGCGCAAGGCCGAGCTGATCGCCGAGCTCGATCTGGTCGCCGCCGGCGACTGAGGCGGCTGCGGAGGCCGAGGGCGGCCGGCGGCGGGGGGTGCAGCATCGCCAGCAGGTCTTCGCGCCACCGCGTGACGGCGTCTCCGCCGTCACGCCTTCGTCACGCCGTCACGCCACCGTCGACCACCATCGTGCGGCCGGTGACGAAGCCGCCGTCGTCGCTGGCGAGGAAGGCCACGGCCGCCGCCAGCTCCTCCGGGCGGCCGATCCGCTTGAGCGGGTAGGCGTCCTCCATGCCGTCCGCGTACGCGACCGGGTCGGGCGCGGCGGCGATGGCGTTCGCCAGCATCGGCGTGTCGAAGATCGCGGGGCTCACGCTGCAGACGCGCACGCCGTCCGGACCGTGGTCGATGGCGAGGGCTCGCGTCATCATGACGACGCCGGCCTTGGCCGCCGAGTACACGGCCGCGCCCGGCTCGCCGTGGATCCCCGAGTCGCTCGCCAGATTCACGATGACACCGCTCCCGCGGGGGACCATGTGCCTCAGCGCCGCCTTGCACATGAAGTACGTCCCCTTGAGGCAGATGCCGACGCACCAGTCCCAGTCGGCCTCGCTGGTGTCGAGGATGGACTTCTCGAGCCAGACGCCGGCCGAGCTCACGAGGATGTCGAGGCCGCCGAACCGCTCGATCGTCTCGGCGACGAGACGGTCGCAGTCGGTGACGACGGAGACGTCACCCAGCACCACCGCGTGAGCGCACTCGTACCCGTGTTCCCGCGAGCGGGCCGCCGCCCGCGCGGCGACGGCCTCCGCCCTGGCGGCGTCCCGGCCGCCGACGGCGACGCTCACGCCCTCCTCCGCCAGCCGGTAGGCGATCGCCTCGCCGAGGCCCGAGGAGCCGCCGGTGACGAGGGCCACCTTGCCTTTGAGTCCGCGCATGCAGGCCTCCCTAGATAGCCGCGTAGCCGCCGTCCACCGGCAAGAGCACGCCGGTGATGAAGCTCGCGTCGTCGCTGGCAAGAAACGCGACCGCCGCGGCCGCCTCGGAGGGAAGGCCGATGCGGCCGATCGGATGCGCCTCGTTCAGGATCGCGCGGTAGGCGTCCGGCGTCATGCCGATCTGGTACGACTCGCGCACGAAGAGCGGCGTGTCGATCTCGCCGCAGCAGACGGCGTTGACGCGGATGCCGCGCGCGGCGTAGTCGAGCGCCATCGCCTTCGTCAGCTGGCCGACGCCGCCCTTGCTCGCACAGTAGGCGGCGGCGCTGTGGTCGCCGACGAGCGCGGCGACGGAGGCGTTGTTGACGATGGCGCCGGATCCCTGCGCGAGCATCATCGGCACCACGTGGCGCGAGACGAGGTAGACCGAGCGCAGATTGACGTCGAGCTGCCGGTCCCACGCCTCCTCGTCGACCTCGTGGACCTCGCCGGGCTCGAAGATGCCGGCGTTGTTGAAGAGCACGTCGAGGCGCTCGTGGCGGACGACGATGTCGTCCACGAGCGCCTTCACCTGATCGCCGCGCGTCACGTCGCAGCGCGCGGCCTCGGCGCGCTCGAGGCCGCGGCCGCGCAGCGCGGCCGCCGCGGCCTCCCCCGCCTCGCCGTCCAGATCGGCGATCACGACGGCGGCTCCCTCTGCGAGCAGCCGCTCCGCCGTCGCCAGCCCGATGCCCGAGGCGCCGCCGGTGACCAGAGCGACCCTGCCCTCGAACCGGCGGCAGGCGCATCCGCCTGCCTGCGAGACCTCGCCGGCGCCGGCGCCCCCGCCGGCCCCGGCGCCGCTCCCACCGCCGCTCACGCGCCCGCCCCCTCGACCGGCGCGACGAACCTGGCGCGATCGAGCGCGCGCTTGTACTCCGAGTCCATCTCGAGCATGCCGCCGGGGAACCCGTACTCCTTCTGCATGGTGACGAAGTCGTCGCAGGTGAAAGCCTGCGCCGGGAACACGCCGGCCTCCGGGTTGCCCTTGTAGCCGGCGAGCTTGCCGGTCGCCAGCAGCTCGAGCGCGATCACCCCCGGGAACGCCGTCTGCGCCACCACGCCCTGGGTGCCGTAGAGCGCCACGCTCTCCTGGTTGTCGGCCACCTGGTACAGGTAGACCTCGCGCTCCAGCCCGGCCTTGCGCCCGCGCACCCACGTACCGGCGCAGGTCTGCCCCACGTAGCGCTTGCCGATCTCGTTGGGGTCGGGCGCGGCCGCCTCGATCACGTCCCGCGGCCGCACCTCCTTGCCACGCACGATCACCGGCTTCAGCGAGTGCATGTTGACCGACGTGAAGACCTCCATCGCCTTGATGAACTCGTCGCCCAGCGCGTACTTGAAGGTCGCCTTCTTGACGCCCTTGAGCAGGTCGTGGAACCAGCCCACGTGCAGCACTTCTTCGTGCTCCACGTGGGCGACGTCCACCCAGCCGATGCCCTCAGGCAGGTAGAACGGCTCCGGGTCACTGAGCGGCGGCACGGTGTAGAAGCCGCGGTCCCGCTCCCAGACGACCGCGGGGTTGGTGCACTCCTCGATCGTCATCCAGATGGAGAAGCCGAAGCTGATGCCCTTGAAGCCGGGGATCTCGAGGTTGGCGCCGTCGCGCACGCCGATCTCGTCGATCTCGTCGAAGAAGTGGTCGGCGGCGTAGCGGCAGTACCAGTCGGCCATCCCCGGCTCGACGCCGATGCCCATGAGCCCCAGCTTGCCGATCCTCTCGAACTCGCTGCTCAGCGCGATCTCGGTCTCACCCAGGACGACGTTGGCCTGGTTGAACGGGTCGGTGGCGTGCGGCACCGACAGCGTCGTGGAGGCGTCCATGTGGTGCACGCGCGCCTCGAGCGCCGCCTGCAGCGTGTACGGGTTGAACTCCACCGGCAGGAAGCTGCAGAGCACGTCGACGTCGTGCTTTGCGCAGAGCGCGACGACGGCGACGACGTCCGCCGCGTCGACCTGCTCGGCGGGGAACCGCTTCTCGTCGCCCATCCGCGCGGACGCCGCCTGCGCCTTGACGAGGTCGTAGTCCGCCAGCACCATCGTCTCGAACAGCTCGCCGCCCGGATCACGCCGCCTGGCGATCGCCGTCGTGGACTCCCCCACCCCGCCGCTGCCGACGATAAGGACCTTCATGGTTCCCCCGCTTCTCGTTGTCTGCCGACGCCCCGCGCCGGAGCCCACACCCTCGAAGGACGGTGCACGCCGCGGACGGGGCCTACTTGACGCGGAACTCGGTCTTGGCGACCTCCTCGTGGCCGTCGGCGAGCAGGTTGTAGAGCACGTGGTCGCCCGACGGGAGCGGCACGGCGGGAGCCCCCGGCCACCGAGCGACGGCGCCATGGATGCGGTGAGCGTTCCCTCCCCGACTGCGCATGAGACCGCCTCCATGATCGGCTCGCGCACCCCCAGGCGGCGCGCGTTGCCTCACGATACGTCGCGCCGTGCGGGCGTCAACGCGCATTCTTGGACAAACTGAGCGGCCGTTCGGCGGCCGGACGGGAACCGGCAGGGCGCGAACGTGTCAGCCGCGAGGCGGTGGGCGGTAGGCCGGGCGTGCGCGGCCGCCTCAGCCGCGAGGCGCCCAGCGAGCGCGGAAGCGCTCGCCGGCCCCGCCGCGGATCGGCCGGCCGTGCGAGAAGAGCGCGACGTCGAAGTCGAGGGCGGCGAGCTTCTCGAGGCTCCGCCGCCCCTCCGCGACGTCCTCGTAGATCGGCCCGGCGCCGAGGCGCCCGAAGTCGGTGGCGGCGTCGCCGGTGAACAGCACGCCGCCGTCCCTCGGCAGCAGCAGCGCCAGGTGCCCGGCCGTGTGCCCCGGCGTGTGCACGGCCGTGAGGCCGTCGAACGGCAGCGTCTCGCCGCCCGCGACGTCGTGCTCGACGGCGACGGGAGTCGCTCCGCTCGCGGGCCGGCGCTCGAGTGCTCGCGCGATGATGGTCCGCACGAGGCCGGGACCGGGCTCGAGCGTGCGCCGGCGCACGCCCTCGCGCACGGCGGCCGCGTCTGCGGAGTGCATCCACACCTCCGCCCCGGTGTGCTCCTTGACGGCGGCAAGGCCGCCGGTGTGGTCGCCGTGCAGGTGCGTGACGACGATGCCGCGAACGTCCTTCGGCGCGCGGCCCAGCGCCCGCAACCCCGCCCCGATGCGCTCGGCGCCGGGCTCGATGCCGGCATCGACGAGCACGAGGCCTCCGTCGTCGAGCTCGACGAAGAACACGTTCACGCCCCCCAGACCCAGCTGGTACACGCCGCTCGCCACGCGCTTCGGGATCCTCACGCCCATCCGCCCTCCTCCCCACGGTCATCACACCGCGCTGACGCCTTGCTCATCCCCAGCCTTCAGTATGCCACCGCGTGAGCCGCGGGCGTTGCCCGAGGTGAAGATCCGGCCACGCCCGGCCGATAGAAACGGCAGGCAGGAAGCAGGCCCCGGGTAGGGAACACCCACGAGAGCGCCGGAGAAGGCGTCAGGGCATCAAGGAGGAAGCCATGGAGTACGAATACAACTACAACGTGGAGGCGGGCGGACTCGGCGCGTTGCTGGCGATCTACATCATCGTCATCATCGCCATCTACGTCGTCGCCGTCATCGGCCTCTGGAAGATGTACGTCAAGGCCGGCAGGCCGGGCTGGGCCGCCATCGTCCCCGTCTACAACTGGTGGGTGTGGGTCGAGATCATCGGACGCCCACGCTGGTGGTTCTGGGTGTTCCTGGCCTACATCCTCCTCTCGTGGCTGCCGATCGTGAACATCGTGCTCGGCATCCTCATGTTCGTGCTGTTCCTCATGGGCTGCCTCGACATGGCGAAGTGCTTCGGCAAGGGCACCGGCTACGGCATCGGCCTGTGGCTGCTGAGCTTCGTGTTCGCGCCCATCCTCGGCTTCGGCGACGCGCAGTACGTCGGCCCCGTAGCCGCGGGCGCAGGCACGCACGGCGGCACGGGCACTCCGCCCCCGCCGCCTCCCGCCGGGGGCGCGTACGCGCCGCCGCCGGCCCCGCCGGCCGCACCGCCGCAGCCGGTCACTCCGCAGCCGCCGGTGACACCGCAGCCGCCGGTGACTCCGCCGGTCGCGCCGCCGGCCGACACCACCCCGAGCGCGCCCCCGGCGCCGCCGGCCGAGGAACCGCCGGCCGCACCGCCCGCAGGCTCGCCTCCGCCTCCCCCGCCGCCGCTGCAGTAGCGTCACGGCGTATTCGGATCGGCCGAGGGCCGGGCTGCCATGCAGCCCGGCCCTCACTCTTTGCCCGGCCACTCCGGCCGCACGCCGGCGACGCCCGGCCGGTGCGCCGCTCGACGGTCACCGTACCCATCCGCGATGAGCATCGACGCAGGTATCCAAGTGCCGCGCAACGGGTAGAAGTGCCTCGACCGCCGACCGGCGGCGAGGGGCGAACTCAGGAGGGCGCATCGTGGACAACACCGATACCGTCACGCAGGTCTACTTCTCGGGGACCTGGCTCATCATCTACATCATCTTCCTGGTCCTCGCCATCGCCGGGATGTGGGCCACGTTCGCCAAAGCGGGCAAGCCGGGCTGGGGAGCCATCATCCCCATCTACAACGCCTACCTTCTGATCAAGATCGCGGGACGGCCAGGCTGGTGGCTGATCCTGTTCTTCATCCCGTTCCTGAACTTCATCATGTGGATCATCGTCGCCCTCGACGTCGCCAAGAACTTCGGCCACGGAGTGGGATTCGGGATCCTGCTGATCTTCTTCCCGATGATCATGTACCTCGTCCTCGGGTTCGGCAGCTCGCAGTATCAGCTGGCCAGGGCCTGAGAGACCGAGCAGAACGGCCCCGCGCCCGCAGCAGGGCGGGGCCTGGCCGGGACGGGCCGGCGGAGGGCGCAGCGCCTCCCGCCGGCCCGTCGTACGTGTGGAGCCGGGAAGGCCCGGAGCGGCGAGCCGGATTCGCCGGAGTCTAACGCTCGACTTTAGGCTGATACTTGCGCCGGAGGGCGGCGCGTCGCTCACGGAGCGCACTCCCGCGCTCGCCTCAGCCGCGGCCGTCCGCGCCGGCGCCGTGAGCCGCGCCGCGCGTGAGCGAGACGAGAGCGCCGAGCAGCGCGAGGCCGGCGCCCGCGAGCATGGCGTAGCTGTAGCCCTGCGCGAACGAGTCGACCGCTCGGCCTGCCAGGCCCACGCCCTCAGCCCCCTGCCCGTGCGTGAACAGGAGGCGTCCACCCAGTCGTCCCAACTGACTGGCGGCGATGCCGCCCAGCAGCGCCACACTGAGCGCCTGGCCGGCGGTGCGCATGGTCCCCATGACGGCGCCGGCCACGCTGAGCTGGTCGCGCCGCACGCTGCCCATGATCGCGGAGGCGTTGGGAGCGCTGAACGCCGCCATCCCCAGCCCGACGATGCTCAGGTTCGCCGCGACCCGCCACACCGGAACGGTGGCCGGCATCGCCGCGAGCAGGATCATGCCGGCGGCGATGGCCGCCATGCCGCCGGTGGTGAGCACGCGCGACCCGATGCGGTCACTCAGACGGCCGCTGAACGGGCTGAGCATCGCCATGAGCAGCGGCTGGCTGAGCATGAGCCACCCGGTCAGCGCGGCGGAGCGCCCCTGCACGACCTGGAGGAAGATCGCCGTCAGGACGCTGATCCCGAAGAGCGCCATGTAGTTGAGCAGCGCGGCGAGGTTGGCGGCGGCGAAGAGGCGGTTGCCCGGCAGCAGGTCGAGGTCGAGGATGGGGTCGCGCACACGCAGCTCGACGAGCACGAAGCCGGCCAGCCCCAGCGCCGCGACCACCAGGACGCAGACAACGTACACCACCAGCGCCGGCCG
>CAYTRM010000118.1:0-7910 GCA_964440225.1 uncultured Thermoleophilia bacterium
GTGCAGCCCCCACCAGAGAGGCGACCAGCACCCGCGGCATGCGGATCTGCCAGAAGATGGCGTTCTCGAGGTCGCCCTCCACCGGCCCCGCCATCACGAGCTCCCACAGGCGCCCGAGCGACAGCGAGACCGGTCCGAAGGCGAGCGCCAGCACGAGGCAGCCGGCGAGGATGCCGGCGGCCAGGATGATGCCCGGCCACGTGCCTGTGCGGGCGAGGCGCGTCACTGCTCGGTCGCGGCCTCTGGGTGGATCATCCCGGCAAGCTCCCTGAGCCCCTCGGCCAGGCGCGGCCCCGGGCGGGCGATCAGATTGTCGTCGATCACGAAGACCTTGCCGTCCTTGACGGCGGTGAGCTCGGAGAAGCCGGGACGCTTGTCGATGTCACCCGGCTTGCTCATCGAGCCGGAGTCGGCGATGTAGACCGCCGGATCCTCCTGCACCAGCACCTCGGTGCTGAAGTTGGGGAAGCCGCTGCCGGCGCTCGCGCCGATGTTCTCGCCGCCGGCGATCGTGATCATGTCGTCGATGAAGGTCCCCGTTCCGGCGGTCATGAGCGGCTCGCTGTAGATCTCGAGGAAGGTCGTGGCCGCGGCCAGGTCACCGACCAGCGCCCGGACGTCCATCTGCGCCGCGGTCATCTCGTCGGTGACGGCCGCGGCCCCCTCGTCGGCGCCGGCGAGCTTGCCGACGTTCTCGATCGTGGCGATGACGCCGTCGTACGTCGTCGGATCGACCACGTACACCTTCATGCCCAGCTGCTCGAGCTTCGTGCGCAGCTTGTCCTGGAGACCGCCGGCGGCGAGCACGAGGTCAGGCTGGAACGAGGCGATCTTCTCGACGCTCGGATTGGCGAAGTCGCCGATCTTCGGCAGCGCCGTCGCCTCTTCGGGGTAGTCGTCGTAGCTCGTGCCGGCGACCATCTTGTCGCCGGCGCCGATGGCGTAGGCGATCTCGGTGTTCGCCGGCGCCATGCTCACGATGCGCATCGCCGGTTCGTCGAGGGTGACCTCGACGCCGGAGTCGTCGGTGACGGTGATCGGGCCGGCGGTCGGCGACGCGGAAGGCGAAGCTGCGTCGCCGTCCGAGCCGCAAGCGCTCAGGGCGACGGCGCCGAGGGCGAGGACGGCGCTCAGGAGAATGGCCGCGGAGAGGCGGCGGAGGCGAGTGGCGCTCATGGTCGTTGGTGCTCCCTTCAACAGATGACTAGTCGTGCAGCACGGATGCGGATGAGCCGGGCACGGCGCCGGCGTGACGCAGGACCAGGTGACCGTCGCGCTCCTCCACGCCGTCCCAGACGAGAGGGACGGGCTTGGTGAAGAGCGGCGCAGCGGTGACCATGGTGTGGTACTCGCCCTCTTCGCCGCAGGCATCGACGCCGGCGGCCTCCAGGCGAGCGATGAGGGCGTCGTCCAGCTCGAGGCCGAGGAACTCGCCGCTCAGCTTGGACGAGTCGACGGCGACGATGGTCGCCCGCACGCCGCCGGCCAGAAGCTCGTCGAGCAGCCGGCGGCGCGACTCCTGCCAGAGCGGCAGGTGGCAGGTAAGACCGGTGACCTCGCAGACACCCTCGACCCAGTCGCGGTGCCCCTGCAGGTCGATGTCGCCGAACACGGCCGCTTCGACGCCCTGCGAGCGAAGCGCGTGGAGCTCGGAGACGAACGTCGCCTCGTAGCCGTCCCACGTGGTGGCCCGCGTGACGAGCGGGATGCCGAGAGCCGCCGCCTGGCGCTCCAGCAGCGCGAGCGGCAGGCCGTGCCCGCGGCTCACGAGGCCGTCCTCGTGCAGCATGCAGAGAAGCGCGGCCGGCCGGCCGCGCTGCAGCACGGCGCGCTGCAGGGCGAGGTAGGCGTCCTTGCCGCCGCTCCACGAGCAGAAGAAGCGGCGGCCGGCGAGTGACGCGCCGGCGGGCCGGCCGCTGGCGGACGGGACGTCGGCAGCCGGCGCGTCACTCGTCATGGTCGCCCTCTCGCGCCGCCCGGCACTCCGGGCAGATGCCGTAGACCTCGAGGTGGTGGCCGTAGATGGAGAAACCGGTCTCCGCCGTGAGCCGCGCTTCGAGATCCTGCACATCGCCGTCGCCGTCGAAGCGCACGAGACGGCGGCAGACTCCGCAGATGAGCGGGTGGCAGTGGCCGATGGGCGGCGCCGTGTAGCAGATCTCCCCGCGGCTGTCCTGCACCCGGACGAGCAGCCCGAGCTCGGTCAGGAGGGTGACCGTTCGATAGACCGTGGCCTGGCCGACCCCGCCGCCGCGGAGCGCGTCGGTCGCCTCGCCGATCGTGGCCGCGCGGTCGGCGCCGGCGAAGTAGTCCCAGAGGAGCCGGCGCTGGCGCGTGAACGGGATGCCCTTCTCGTGAAAGACGGCCTCGATGTCGTGCGTCGGCTGCGGATCGGTCACGTAGCGTGCTCCCCCACGTCAAGGATGAGAAGCCTTCTCATCACTGATGAGAAAAGCTATCAACTGGCTCGTGGGGAGTCAAGCGCCCGCCGCCCGCGGCGGCGCGGCGTTCAGCCGAGGAGCGCCCGCGCCCTGGCGGCGAGAGCCACCCCCAGTTTCTCGTGCGCGTCCGCTTCGAGGTGCCATCCGTCGAGCGGGCTGGTGGCGACGACGCCACCCGCGTCGGTCCACGCGCAGCCGACCGCCGCGGCGACGCGCGCGAACTCGCGGGGAAGCTCGCGCGACTTCTCTTCGGCGCCTGCGTAGAGCTCCGCCGACTCCGTGATGGGTCCGACGGGCGGCGGGCACACCAGCAAGACGTCCGGGGCGCCGCCGTCCGGCCCGGCTTCGCTCCGCCGGACCAGGTGCGCGAGAGCGCCGGCGCCCTCGGCGGCCGCGGCGGCGGTCACCCAGCTGTAGCTGATGTCGTTGGTGCCCAGCATGATCACCACGAGGTCGAGCGGCGCGTGCGACTCGAGGCAGGGCGCCAGGTACGCGAGCCCGCTGCGATTCGGGAGCAAGGGGTCGTCGACGACGGTGGTCCTGCCGCCCAGCCCCTCCTCGACCACGTGATGGTCCCGGCCGAGCTCACGCTGCAGGACGCCGGGCCAGCGGACGCCCCACGGGAACCGGCGGTCCGCGTCGGCGGGGTCGGAGCCCCAGGTGTTGGAGTCCCCGTAGCAGAGGACGGCTCGCAGCGCCCGGCCCGTGGACCCGATCTCATCGATTCCCATTGCACTCCCCGGAGAGACGGACGACGCCCGATCGCGAGCGGAGGCGCCGCCTCTACTTCATCAGCAGCAGACTCAGCGCCATCACCAGCATCCCGGCGACCAGGCCGTAGATGCTGTCGTGCCCCTTGCCGTAGGCCCGGCTCGTGGGCAGCAGTTCGTCGAGGCTGATGTACACCATGATGCCGGCGACGCCGGCGAACAGGATCCCCATGAGCTCCTGGGGCACGTCGGCGGTCCCGCCGAGGATCACGACGAGAGCCACATACGCCACCGCGGCGCCGATGGGCTCGGAGAGACCGCTGAGCAGCGAGTAGGTGAAGGCCTTCATCCGGTTGCCGGTGGCGTAGAAGATCGGCACCGAGACGCTGATGCCCTCGGGGATGTTGTGCAGCGCGATGGCGATGGCGATGGCGATGCCGAGCCCCGGATCCTCCAGCGCCGAGAGAAAGGTCGCGAGGCCCTCGGGGAAGTTGTGGATGCCGATCGCAAGAGCGGTGAAGAGGCCCATCCGCATCAGCTTGTGGTGGTCCACCGAGTGGTCGTGCAGGCCGGCGGCGCTGCGCGCCGTCGTCGCTTCGGCGAGCACGCACCCGTCGGGAAACGGCGCCTCGGCGTCGTGCAACGGCGCCGTCTCCACCTCTGCGTGCGTCTCGTGCGGGTTCTCGGCCGAGGGGATGAGGTTGTCGATGAGGCCGATGAGCGCCATGCCACCGAAGAAGGCCGCCGTGTTGACCCAGTAGCCCGCGGGGTCGCCGTAGTGCTCCACGAGGGCGTCGGAGCCCTTCAGGAGGATCTCCACGAACGAGACGTACAGCATGACACCCGCGGAGAACCCCGTCGCGATGGAGAGGAAGCGGTAGTTGGTGCGCTTGGCGAAGAAGGCGATGGCGCTGCCGATGCCGGTGGCCATGCCGGCCACCAGCGTGAGACCGAGGGCGAACCAGACCCCGCTCACGGCGCGGTGGCTCCACGACCGCCGCGGGGACGGAAGAGGAACGCGCTCGGTGGACGGTGCATGACGGGTCTCATGGCCGCTCTCTGTCTACAGGAACGCGGCGATCTCGTCCAGCGGCTTTCCGAAGAGCGCCGGTCCGCACGCCGGTCGAACGCGGCGGCCGCAGACTCCTTCTGCAGCCGCACGCGCTCTGGCGACAAGGACTCGTGCCGTCACCGGCCGGCGCGGGTCGGAGGGCGCGGGACCAGCACCGGCGTGTGCGCCTTGTACGCTTCGTAGTCCTCCTGACCACCCCACTTCTCGTCGGCCCTCTTCTCCAGCATGGGCACGCCGCTCACGCGGATGAGCAGCAGCGCGACGAACACGGGGGAGACCAGCGTCACCCACTGCCAGCCCTGCAGCACGGGGACGGCGATGATCGCCACGCCGATCCAGAGCACGATCTCGCCGAAGTAGTTCGGGTGACGGGACCACGACCACAGACCCGTGTGGATGAACCGGCCCCGGTTCGCCGGGTCGGCGCGAAAGCGGTTCTTCTGGAGGTCGGCCACGGCCTCCAGAGCGAAGCCGGCGACCCAGATCAGAGCGCCGGTGAAGGCGACGACGCCCAGCTCCTTGCGCGCCGTAGTGGTGATCGCGGCCAGAGCCGCGGCCAGCGTCAGCGTCACCCAGAGGCCCTGCAGCGTCCAGGTGTTCAGGAACCGGATGAAGGAGGGCTTGATCGGGTCGAAGCGCTCGTCTTTGCCGGCCTTGTGGATGCGGCGCACCAGGAAGGAGCCCAGGCGCGCCGCCCAGATCACGACCAGCGCCAGCAGCAGGATCGACCTGCCGTCGACCGGGGGGCCGAGCAGCACCGCCGCGATCGCGACGGTGATGTACGTGAGACTGCCGGTGAGGTCGAAGAAGCGCTCGCTCTGCCCGAGGTACGCCGGGATGAAGGCGAGCCACTGGATGAGGAAGGCGAGGCCGACGGCGAGAGCGAACACGGGAACGCCCCGCACGGACGAGCCACCTTGACTGCCGGCCACCGCCACGCCGAGGCCCAGCAGGACGACGATCGGGAACGCGATGACGGCGTTCCTGTCCGACTTCTTCATGGCGCCCCCTCGGTACGCTCCGTCACGACCCGGTCGAAGCCAGTATCACCGCCCGGCGCGGTCGCGGAAACGTCGGCGGGCGGGGCGTCACGGGATGCGGTCGCGCAGGGCCTCAGCCGGAGGCGATGGTGCCGACGGTGACCTCGAGGTCGCGCAGCAGTCCGTCCTTGAGATCGTAGATCCAGCCGTGGACGGCCAGCTGCGCGCCGCGCTCCCACGCCGCCTCGACGACCTCGGAGGACGCCACGGCGCGCACCTGCGCGCCGACGTTGAGCTCGCAGAGGCGGTCCCAGCGCGACTCGAGGTCGGGGAGCGCATCGAGCTCCTCGCGGTGCTCGGCGGCGAGCAGTCGCAGCGGCTGCAGCCACAGGGCGACGGCGCCTGCCTGGTGCCCCTCGAGCGCGGCGCGCACCCCTCCGCAGCGATAGTGGCCACAGACGACGATGTGGCGCACGCCGAGTGAAGACACCGCGTACTCGATCACCGCCATCGCGTTCAGATCGGTGACCGGCACCACGTTGGCGACGTTGCGGTGGACGAAGAGCTCGCCGGGCGCCAGGCCGACGATCTCGTTGGCCGGGACCCGGCTGTCGGAGCAGCCGATCCAGAGCAGGTCGGGGCGCTGGAGGTCACAGAGCCGCGTGAAGTACTCCGGGTCGGTCGCGACGCACCGGCCCGCCCAGGCACGGTTCTGCGCGAAGAGGTGAGATAGGTACTTCATGGCCGGCTCCCGGACGACGACAGCAGGAGCCTATCAGCACTGGGGCACGGAGGAGGAGGCCGGCTGCCGCAAGGCCTCCAGCGCCTCGAGCAGGTCGGCGCGAGAGCGCCGGGGGCCGGCTCCCGGTCCCAGCACCCCGGCGGCCTGCAGGCGCGTGTCGACGTCGAGCACCCACGGCACCCGCAGGCCGCTGGCGTGCAGCAGGGCCGCGTCGCTCATCACGTCGGCGGGATCGCCGCAGGCGGCGATGCCCCCGCCGTGCAGCACGGCGACCTCGTCGGCCCAAGCGTAGGCCAGAGCCATGTCGTGGGTGGCGAGCACGAGCGTCGTGCCGGCGCCGGTGAGGCGCTCCAGCACGGCGAGCAGGTGGTCCGCGCCGCTCGGGTCGAGGCCGGCGAGCGGTTCGTCGATGATCAGGACCTCCGGCCGCATGGCCACCGCTCCGGCGATGGCGGCGCGCTTCTTCTGCCCGAAGCTGAGCATGTGCGTGGGCCGCTCGCGCAGGCCGGTGATGTCGAGTGACTCCAGAGCGTCGTCCACCCGGGCGCGCACCTCGGCGATGGGGATGCCGAGGTTCATGGGCCCGAAGGAGACGTCCTGCGCCACGGTGCCGGCGAAGAGCTGGTCCTCGGGATTCTGGAAGACGAGGCCGACGACCTGCCGCCACGTCGTCAGGCCGCGGCGGCCGTAGTCCGCGCGGCGGCCGTTGATCCAGACCGAGCCGCCGCGCGGACGCAAGGTGCCGTTCAGATGCAGCAGGAGCGTCGTCTTGCCGGCGCCGTTGGCGCCGACCAGCGCGAGACGACGCCCGCGGCGGACGACAAGGTCCAGGCCCTCGAGCGCGGGGGCCCCACCGTCGTAGGAGTAGGTCAGGTCCTCGGCAGCGAGGACGGCGTCCGTCACGCCGCCGCCCACGCGAGCACCGCGGCGACCGTGCCGGCCTGGACAGTCACGACGACGGCCAGGCCGGCGAGACTGACGGCGGCCGCGTCGTCGAGCACGTGCAGCTCGCCCTGCCAGTTGCGGGCCTGCAGGCCGTGGTCCATCGCCCGCGCCCGCTGCAGCGCCTGGCCGAAGAAGCTGGCGCCGAGCATGGCGAGAGAGCGGTACGAGCTGCGCAGCGTGCGGTAGCCAAGGCGCGAGGCCTGCGCCATGCGGATGCCGCCCACCGTGTCGATGAACACCCAGATGTCGCGGTAGATGAGCAGCGCGACCTCGGTGACGACCGCCGGCGTGCGGACGGCGCGGAGCACGCCGAGGATCTGCGGCATCGGCGTCGACATCGAGAGGAAGAGCAGGCAGCTCACGGCGGCGAGCGAGCGGGCCGTCACGCGCAGCGCCAGCTCGATGCCGTCCGGCGCCCAGGCGAGACTCACCAGCCAGGCGCCGCCGAACTCCAGAGACACCAGCAGCGGCAGCACTCCGACGGCGAGAAACAGCAGAGGGCCCGTCATCAGCTTCGCGTACGCGCGAAGCGGCACGCGGGCGACCACCAGAGTGGCCACAAGCATGACGCCGAGGACGACCGCGGCGCCGGGCCAGGGCGGCAGGACGAGCGCGAGCGCCAGCATCCCGATCGCGAACACGACCTTCTCGACGCCGCTGCGCGCGGCCAGCCTGTTGCCGTGGGCGATGCGGTCGATGAGGTGCATCAGGCGTCCGCCGGCCCGCGCGCCGGCGGGCTCGCGGCGTCGCGCGCGGGCGCCGCCGCCTGGTCGCGACCCTTGGCGCGCCCGACGTAGTAGCCCAGCGCGTAGAACACGAGCCCGGCGCCTATGGCCGCCTGGAGGGCGAAGAGGAGGCTCTCGATCTCACCGCTCGGCGGCTCCCAGATGGAGGCGAACCAGGGCTCGTAGCCGGAGTCTATCTCGGTGATCGCCGCCTCGGCCTCGCCGTCGGCGCCGCCGAACACGGCGCCGCCGGCGACGAGCAGCGGTGCAACCGCCAGCGCGACGACGGCCAGGA
>CAYTRM010000119.1:0-7872 GCA_964440225.1 uncultured Thermoleophilia bacterium
TTGGCGGCGTTCCTTGTCGAACTCGAACGCTTCCTCGAGACTCACGACCCAGGCCAGGCGGTCTGACAAGCGCAGTCCGACTCGCCGCGGCGCCGGCGGTCTCACGTGTGGCCGTGGCGCTCGCAGGCCATCCGCGGAGAGTCCGCATGAGGAGAGGAGGAGCATGAACCCGGACATGCGAAGGCGGGCACTGGGTTATTGCGTGGCGGGTCTCTTCGTCCTGATGGCGGCCGGTTGTGGTCAAGACAGACCCGCATGGGACGACGCGTCGGGCGTGATCATGCGCCCGTCGGTGAATGCGAGCATCCCTGAGGCGATCGAAGCGGTCGAGTCTGCGGTTCCTCCCAAGGCCATGCAAGGGAGCGGCCTTGCAGGAGCGATGGGTGGCGTTCACCTCCAAGGCCAGCAGACCGGTTCGTACGGTGTGCGCCTTCCTCTGCCCCAGATGATCGACGGGCAGACGCCGGTCTGCTACTCCGTGAGCGCGACGCCTGAGACGGCCTTGACGGAATGCCGGCTGCATGCGCCGGCGGACGGCAACGCATTCGTCACACTGACGCTGGACGTGAAGGGCGGGCAGGAGGTCCGCATCGACTGGTCATGCGTCGTGCTGATCGCCGCGAAGCCGCCGTCAGGCGCCGGCGCGAGTCCGGAGCCCTACCTCGCGGCCACCGCCTGTGTTCAAAGCGAGGACCCGCAGATCAAGGAACTGGCGGAGCGACTCTGGCCGGCCACGGGCCGGGTGCGCGACTACGCCGCCGGCATCCAGACGTTCATCCGGGACATGGAGCCCAAGGAGCAGCCGGCGAGCCTCGATGCGGTGGGCATCCTCGAGAGCGGTCAGAACACGATCTGCACGGCCAATGCCAATCTGGCCTGTGCGCTCATGCGGGCGAGGCGGATACCGTGCCGATCCATCGCGACCCTGCCGACCACGGCGCGCCGCCTCGAGATGCATCGCATCGTCGAGTACGCGGACGACGGCGCGTGGATCCCGCTCGATCCGAGCGGTGTCTCCATGGACATCCCCCTGAAGCCCTGGCAGAACATCATCATGGCCAAGACCACCCCTCCAGATGAGGAAGCGGCGATGGAGCCGCGGGCAGGCGCGATGATCGGCTGCCCGCTGGGGCATGAAGTCGAGTTCTCACGACCGGGCTTGAACCTGTACGGCAGCGAGTTCTTCTGGACGATCGGTGCGCCGCTGGCGGAATTCCCGGTGACCGACGAGGCCGTCGCACTCACGGCACGAGAGTGGCGCCGGTTCCTGGCGAGCGGCGTACTCAGCGCAGGCCAGGTGAAGGCCGCCTCCGCGCGCGACCCCGACGAGTACCTGGAAGCGCTGGAGCCCAGATGACGCGCGGCTGAGGCGCATGACGGACGCCGTCGGCTCCGGCGCGCCGAGCGTCGGTGTGCAGGCCGCACCTGTCGGCTGGATCGAGCTGTCGGGCGGCCGGGCACTTCAGCCGGCGGCGATCAGCGCCACGCCCGCCAGCGCCGCGGCGACCCCCACCAACTGCGCCCGAGCCAGACGCTCGCGCAGGAAAACGTATGCCAGGAGCGCCAGAAAGACCGGGTAGACCGAAGCGAGCACCGAGACGATGCTGAGGTAGGCGAGCGTCGAGGCGACCGACAGCAGCGTGAAGGCGCCGACCTCGAACACGCCGATGGCCAGGAGCGGCAGGATCGCTCTCCTGGTCGGCTTCAGGACCGGCCGGACCACGACGAAGGCCAGCGCGAAGACGACCATGGAGGTGAGGCGCGAGACGGCGATGCTCCAGTAAGGATCCGCCTCGGCCCCCCGCGCATAGAAGACCATGACGAAGCCGTAGGCCACGCCGGACAACAACGCCAGCCCAACGCTCGCCCTGCTCGTGGCCGTGTGGTGCTCGCCGGCGCTCTTCTCCCGCGACGCGAGGACGACACCTCCGAGCGCGATCGCGATGCCCGCCAGTTGCACCGCCGAGGGGCGCTCCCCGCGCGTGAGACCAACGACCACCGGCACGGCGACGCTGAGGCTGAAGACGGGCCCGATGATGCTCATCACTCCGACGGCGAGCGCCTTGTAGTAGGCGGCGAGGGTGACGACCATCAGCAGGCCGGAGGCGAGCGCCGGGAGCAACACGTCCTGCGGAAGCGGCTCGCCGCGCGCCAGCACGACCAGCACCATCAGCAGCAGACCGGTGGGCTGACTGAAGACGAGCACCGTCCACAGGGAGGTCCGCCGCGTCTGGCTGCCGCCGAGAAAGTCGCCCGCGCCGTACGAAAGGCTGGCGGCGAGCGCGAGGACGACGGCGAGCATGGGCACAGGCTATCAGGAGCGCCTCTTCCTCGGCACGCTCGCTCCTCGCCGGAAACCGGCGGCAACGCCGCCGGGCGACGAGTGTTGACGCGAGAGAGGCGTTGTCGACTGCTCCAGCGAATCATCGAATTGGGCAGGGGCCGGTGCGACGCGAAGGGTGACCGCGAGTACGAGACCGCCGTCTACGAGCAGTCCGCGCTCATCGGCAAGGCGCTGTGCGGCAGGCCGCCGAGGCCGAAGGGGTGTGCGTCTTCTGATTCGACGCCGGGGGCGCGGATCCGCGACGCGAGACCGGCTCGGCACGACCGTCCGCTGGTCCGCGACCGGGTCCCGGCGCACGGCTGGGCGCCGGTCGGGACGGCCGCGCAGGCCGGCGTCAGCTCAGTCGGCGCACGCCGCCTGCCAGACCGCCTCGTCAAACGGCGCCGTGCGTCGCGGGCAACCCTCCCGGCGACAGACCTGGCAGCTCGCGAACCCGGTCTCGGTGGGAAAGATGACGCCCGACTCGGACATGGTCGGGATCATGAGCATCGAGTCGGTCAACCTGACGCCGATGAGAGCCTCGACGTCGCCGAAGACGGAGAACAGCTGCTTCTGCTGCTCGATCGGCCACACCTCGGCATCCCCCGAGCCCGGCTGCATCATCGCGGAGTCCGCGATGCGGTACCGGGTCGCAAGGTGGTCGAGGAGGTGCTGGTTGGCGGCGCCCAGGAGCTTCTCCTTGATCGTCCACAGCCACACGGCCTGCACCAGGTCGTCCTCGGGAGCCGTGACGGCGTCGGCCTCGGCGCCGCAGGTCGCCACGTAGGGGAAGACCCGCTCGACCGCGTCCAGGTTCCTCCTCAGGGCACGGCTCGTGAGTCTGACGCCGTTCAGCACGACGGACTCGTCCGCCTTGTCCTCGACGTAGGAGACCTCGTAGACGGCCTTGGGTCTGCCGACCTCCACGATCCTGTCGAGCAGCTCGGTGAACGCCTTGGCGTTGTCGGTCCCCGGCCGGATGCGCTGCTCGCGCATCAGCAGCTCCGCGTCCAGCGAGAACGGTATGTCCAGCAGCTGAGTCATCACGGCCCTCTCCGTCGTGGTCGGCGCCCGCGCCCGATCAGAGTGGGCCCCGGCGCTTCGAGTGTACCGCAGGCGCGGCGGCGGTCGCCCGCGCTCACCGCGCCGCCGGCGGGAAGATGGCCTCGTTCTCGGCCAGGTCGTCGCCGCTGCGCGGCGCGCCGGACACGACGAGGACCGCCCCGCCGAAGGTGATCAGGACGCCGGCCACGAGCTGGGGCGTCGGGTGCAGCCGTCATCCGACCCCTTGCGTGACGAGGCACTCCACGCCGGGTGCGCGCCGGGCCACGTCGGCTGCCGCGGCGGCCAGCCGCTCCGGCGCCGGGCTCTGCAGCGACGGCGGCGCGAGATCCAGGGCGGCGTACTTGTGCGCGCCGAGCGCGTGGCACGGCAGCAGTTCGATCCTCCGGATCCCCGCATGGCTCGCCGCGAACGCCGCCAGCGCGTCCATGCTCTCAGAGTCGTCGTTCGCTCCGGGCACCACGGGGACGCGCACGGTCACGGCGGCGCCCAGCGCCAGCAGTCGCTCGAGATTCCGGATGATCAGCGTGTTGCGCACGCCGGTGAGTCTCGCATGCCGGATGGGGTCCAGGTGCTTGAGGTCGTAGAGGAAGAGGTCGGTGACGTCCGCCACCGCGCGCAGGTCCGCCCAGCGCGCCTGGCCGCAGGTCTCGACCGCCGTGTGGTAGCCCCAGCGGCGGCAGCGGCGCAGGCACTCGAGCAGGAACTCGGGCTGCACGAGCGGTTCGCCGCCGGAAAAGGTGACGCCCCCGCCGGAGCGCCGGTAGAAGACGGCGTCACGGCGTACCTCTTCCATCACCTCGTCCACGGTCGCCTCACGACCCATGAGCCGCCGCGCCCCGCGCGAGCACGCGGCGGCGCACTCCCCGCAGTCCGTGCACAGGCGGCGGTCCGTGCGCACGCGCCCGTCGTCCATCGAGATCGCGCCCTGCGGACAGGCCTGGACGCAGCGGCCGCAGCTCGTGCAAAGGCTCTCGAACCAGGCGATCTGCGGCCCCGCCTGCTGCGACTCCGGGTTGGCGCACCAGGCGCAGCGCAGCGGGCACCCCTTGAGGAAGACGACCGTGCGGATGCCGGGACCGTCGTGCAGCGAGAAGCGCTGCACGTCGAAGACCCGGCCGCTCGTGGCCGGCTCGGCCACATCGTTCGCGCGCGGCGTCTCCTCCTCCCCGCCGGTCACAGCCGAGCGTTGGCCGTGCGCGAGATGATGTCCTCCTGGATGTCCTTGTGCAGCTCGACGAAGAAGGCGCTGTAGCCGGCGACGCGCACCAGCAGCGAGCGGTACTCGTCCGGCTCCGCCTGCGCGCAGCGCAGCGTCTTCTCGTCCACCACGTTGAACTGGATGTGGTAGATGGGCAGGTCGAGGAACCCGCGGAGGTAGGCGGCAAGGCGCTGCAGCCCCTCCTCACCGGCCACGACCTGCGGCTCGAACTTGACGTTGAGCAACGTGCCGCCGTCGAGGTCCTCGTGCTGGAACTTGCCGACCGAGCGCAGCACGGCCGTCGGCCCGAGCCGGTCCGTCCCCTGGTTGGGCGAGACGCCGTCCGCCAGGGGCTTGCCGGCCTTGCGACCGCTGGGCAGCGCCGCCACCGTCATGCCCTGCGGCACGTTGGACGAGACCGGGTACCAGGATGGCATCATCTTGCCGCCGGTGAGCGTGTCGTACCTGTCATGCTCGGTGACGACGAGGTGCGCGAAGTGCCGCACGTACTGGTCCGCCTCGTCGTCGTCGTTGCCGTACTTGGGCGCCGCGAGGCAGAGGTCGCGGACCTCCTCGTGGCCCTCGAAGTCGGCGCGCAGCGCCTCGCGGAGCTCGTCCATCGTGAGGCGCTCGTCGTCGTAGACGAGCTTCTTGACGGCGGCCAGCGAGTTGACGCCGTCCGCGACGCCGATGCCGAGCGTGCCGGGGCCCCGCGCGTAGCGGGCGCCGCCACGCAGCAGGTCGGCGCCGCTCTCGATGCAGTCGAGCATCAGCGACGAGGCCAGCGCGCAGGGGAGCAGGTCGCGGTGCAGCGCCTCGGTCACGTGCCCCTGGATGGCGATGTGGCGGAGCTCCTCGGCGAGCTGTGCCATCACCGCCGCCTCGAACTCCTCGAAGGTGGCGAAGTCGTTCGGATCGCCGGTCTCGAGGCCGAGCGTGCGGCCGCTCAGCAGGTGTTCGCCGTTGAACAGCGCGAACTCGACGGCGGAGCCGAAGTTGTAGTGGCCGTAGTCGCTCCACTGGTGGAGCCTGCCGGACAGGTTGGGCTCGACGCAGCCGACCAGGCACCAGTCGCGCGCCTCCTCGGTGGTCACCCCCTTGCGCAACAGCGCCTTGATCCCGACCTCGTCGTTGTGGATCGCCGGGAAGCCGGTGCCGAGGCGCAGGAGCTCGCAGATCCTGAGGAGGAACTCCTCCGGGCAGTTGCGGTGCAGGCGCACCGCCAGCGAGGGCGAGTTGAGACGCACGTCCATCGTGGCCTGGAGCATCATGAAGCTGACCGCGGTGGTCGCGTCCTCACCGTCGGCTTTGACCCCGCCGGCAGTGACATTGAAGAAGCCCTGGTAGCCGGCGAAGTACTGCGAGCAGTTGGTGTTGAGCAGCCAGCACTGCTCGGCGAACTTCACCCACAGGCACTCGAGAAGCTCTTGGGCCTGGTCGTGCGTCAGGTCGCCCCGGAGGACGTCCCTCTCGTAGTAGGGGAGGAGGTACTGGTCCATGCGGTTGGGCGAATACGAGGGCGCATTGAGCTCCATCATCAGGCTCATCTGCGCGAACCAGATGAGCTGCAGCGCCTCGTGGAACGTACGCGGCGGCTCTTCGGCGACCCAGTCGCACGCCGCCGCGACGCGCTCCAGCTCGGCGGCGCGCTCCGGCGCGGATGTCTTCGCCAGCTCACGCGCCGCCTCCGCGTGACGCCGCGCCAGGATGCCCATCGCCTCGGTGCTGATGATCACGGCCTCGAGGAAGTACCGCTTCTCGTCGCTCGCCGGGTCGGCGAGGTCGAGCGCCGCCAGCCGTTCCTCCGCCCAGCGGCGCACGCCGCCCCAGCCCTTGGGCAGCAGGATCTCGCCGTAACCGGGAGCGATCTCACCGGGGCCCGACTCGGTCTTGATCTCGACGTCGATCACACCGGTCTCGTAGCCGAGCGCCCGCGTCTCGGCCGGGACACGCTTCAGCCAGTGCTCGATGACCGTCTTGCCCTGCCAGTACGGGTACACCTTCTCGCGGAAGAGCGCCTTCTGCTCCTCGTCGACGAGGTACGGGTCCTGCGGGCGTTCGCTCAGCGTGTCCATTTCCTTGTCGAACCAGTAGTTCGACATCTCCGGCCCGAGGACGCCGGTGCGCGGCTTGCGCCCGGCGTTGCCCACGATCAGCTCGTCGTCCTGGATCAGGATGGTCTTGGTCTCGCAGGTCCGCTTGAGGCCCTTGGCCCTGCGGACCACCGTCGGCTCGCCCTCGGTCTCCTTGAAGACCTCGGTGTAGGCGAGGGCGCGCTCGACGCAGACGGAGGGCCTGTGCGTGAAGTACTGCGTGCGCAGGCGGGCGATGCGCGGGGACAGGTCCTCGCTGACGTGCACGCCGGCCTCCTGGAGCTTCGTCGCCATGTGCCTCTTCCTCCCGGATCGCGTTCGTCTCCACTCACCCGTCCGGGTGAGCATAGCACCGACTCACCCGAACGGGTAAGCTACTGCCGTCACGGATGTCCCGACCCGGGGAGAGGCGAGGTGGCGAAGGCGGCTCCCGCAGAGATGACGGCGCGCAGGCTCCACCCCACGGCGAAGAAGATCCTCGCCGCGGCCGGGCGCATCCTCACCGAGCGCGGCTACAGGGGCCTGACGCTGCAGGCGATCGCGGCCGAGTCGGACGTCAACAAGGCCGGGGTCTGGTACTACTTCGGCGGCAAGGAGCAGCTCGTGCTCGCGCTGCTGGAGGAGGTAGCCGTCACCGAGTCGCATCACTTCGGCGCCCGGCCGCCCACGGACGCGACGCTCGACGAGCGCATCGACCTCATCGTGGGCAGCGCACAGCAGGTGCGGGAGCGGGTGGAGCGCTTCGCCGCGTTCTACGAACTCCTGCCGGAGGCGTCGCGCGACGTCGAGCTGCGAGAGCACCTCATGACCTACTACCAGGGCTGGTACGCCTGGGCAGGAGAGGTGCTCACTCCTCAGGGCATGGATGGCGGGACACGCGCCCGCAGATCGGCGACACTCGGGCAGTTCGCCTCGATCCTGCTCGACGGGGTCTTCATGCAGATGGTCGTCGCCGCTCCGGAGTTCGACCTCGAGGCGGCGCTGGAGAACGCACGCCGAGCGCTCACGCATCTGCTCGCGGGGCAAGCGAGCGATCGGCGCGAAGCCGGCTCGGCCCGCTAGAACTGAGCAGTATGGGTACATCCCTGACGGTAGCCCCCGGCGAAAGGACCCGGAGTGGTCAAGCCACACTGGAGTGACTTCGGCGCGATGTGGACGACCGTCCGCGAACTCGACATCAACGCCGTCCGCCC
>CAYTRM010000120.1:0-4707 GCA_964440225.1 uncultured Thermoleophilia bacterium
TGCAGGACGCGCCGGAGATGACCGCGTGCTTCGCCGGGTCGAACTCGAAGTCGTTGATGCCGTGGATGAACATGCCCGCGTCGGCCGGCAGCGGGACGCCCTGCTGCCTGCTCTTGAAGGGGGAGCTCTGCACCACGACGGAAGCGCCGGCGGCGACGTGGCCGCGGAGCGCCCCCCCGGCGGTGTCCGCCTCGGCGAAGGGATCCTTGAAGGAGCCCGTGCACTCCACCACGAGCACGACGCCGTGCTCGCGCCACGGGATGTCCTTGGGGTTGCGCGCCTCGCGCAGGATGACGATCTCCTTGCCGTAGGCGCCGATGAGCCCCTTCTGCTCGTCGACGACGCTCATGTCGCGGGCGCCCGAGCGCCCGAAGAGGAAGCGGTGCAGGGCGCCGTAGGTGGTGTCCTTGGAGAGGTACTGCACGACCGACTCGAGTGAGGTTCCGACCGGGCGACCCGTGTTGATCACGAAGCGGTCGAAGTCGTCGCGCCCGAGGTGGTGCCACAGCGTCAGCTTGCCGATGCGTCCGAGTCCGTTGATGCCGAGTGTGCGTTGTCCAGCCATGGCTCGCGGTACCTCCTGTCGCGGTCCGACACCGGCATCCTACCGCAGGTCCGCTCGCGCGGGTGCCGTCGGCGTGGCTAGGCCCGCCGGTGCGCGCGGGCCGATTCGCTGAACGCCGTCGCCGAGCGTGCATCCTCCCGGTGAGGGTGCTCTCGCCGCCGTCTGCATCGGGGGTATCATGAGTGCCATCGTGAGGACCTCGCCCGTACCTTTTGACTCGGACGCGCTGCGCGCCAATCTGGCCAGCACGGCGCAGACCGTCGTCATTCCCGACCGGTATCTCCCGCTCCTCGACGCCGTGAAGACACTCCACGGGGTGCGCAGTTCGCTCACCGAGACTCTGGCGGAGTACTTCCACACGTTCCGCAACGCCGATCTGCTCGTCGACGGGCTCCAGACCGCGCTGCTGCGCAACTGGCCGTACTTCGAGCGGTCGAGCGACCGCGCCCGCCTGTTCGACCTCCTGGCGGAGCTGGTCGTCGGTCTTCTGGACGCCCAGCTCACCTCCGAGCAGTTCTCGCTCCTCCTCCGCGGTCTGCTGACGTGGTGCGCCGACGCGGTGGACGGGCGCTACGGCGACGAGTACGACGCGGCGCTCGAGATGCTCGCGGAGTCGCTCGACCGTCTGCTCCCGGCGCATCCCACCGAGTTCCTCGAGCGCGACGCGCTCCTCCGCAGGCTGGTGGAGCATGTCGCCGGCCGGCCGGCGCTCTCGGCGGCTTGGGTGGAGCTGTACCGGCGGCTGCTCCTCACCGGCTACGACGTCGTACAGAACCACCTGGACGTGCCCGGCTGGGCGCGCGACCAGGGCAAGGGGCTCACGGACGGGCGCGCCGTGGGCGTGAGCTTCGACTTCCTCGCCCGCCGTCGGGTGGCCGCGCTCACGCGCGCCGCCGGCGCGGACGCCGCCGGCGACCTGCTCGGTCCACGCTTCCCTGCCTTCTCGGACCTTCTGGGGCGCGCGATCGACGAGCTCTTCCGGCTGGAGAACCTCGAGGACCGCTTCGCCGTGTGCCTCTTCTTCCTCAAGGACCAGACGCTCGGCTACCGGCAGAAGGAGGTCATCGTCGACCTCCTCGGCGTCGTCAAGCAGATGATGCAGCCGGACAGGCACACGGACGCCGAGCGCATCCTGAGCCGCCTGACCGCGTTCTTCCGCGACCGCGACAACGAGTTCCTGCTCATGCGGTTCCAGTGCTACGAGGCGATCGGCGTCGCCATCGGCGAGGCCGGCAACGTCCGGGCGGCGGACCATCTCATCGAGGACATCCTCTACTGGCGCTTCCAGTACCCGGACATCCGCGGCGCGACCGACGAGTGGGAGACGGTGGTCAACCCGTATCACCTGCCCAAGATCCGCTGCTGGATGCACATCATCGAGTCGAACCCCGCGCTCTTCGAGCGGCTGGCGGCGGCGCTCAACGTGCAGCTTCGCCTGGGGGGCGTGTTCATCGCCGACACCGACCTGTTCCAGCGTGACGTCACGCGTTTCCTGAACGCGGACATCCGCCCGATCTACTTCGTGGCCAAGCAGCTGCTGCGGACCCTGCCGGTGTACTTCTCCGAGGTCGGCGCGGAGGGGGAGCTGCGCGCCGTCTCCACGCAGATCGACGAGATCTGTGGCCGCCGTGACACGCTGATGCACTTCCTCCGTAAGCAGGTGCACGCGGAGTCGTCGAACCGCATGGTGTCCTTCAGCCGCGCCGTCCTGCGGTACTGGTTGACGATGGACGTGAAGGGTCTCGAGCCGTATCTCTCCGCGAACACGGTGGGCGCGGTGCGCGCCGAGTCGCAGTGGGCGGCCGGTCCGCACGAGGCTCTCCGTGAGGTTCGCAAGCGGCTCGGGGTGTCGGGGGTCGACGAGACGCTCGACCGGCTGATCGACTTGTCACCGGCGAAGCTCGAGGAGCGCTTCGGCCTGAGCGCCGGCGGCGCCGCCGCGTCCGCGGCGGAGGCTCCGGAGTGGGCGGCGAGCGAGACGGACCGCCGCCGGGTCGTACTGGTGCTCCGCACGCACCAACTGCTCGCGCGCAAGTACTCTCTTGCGGCGGTCGACGTCGGCGCCGTCGTCGGCCGGCACCTGCAGCTCGACGCCAAGCTCCGCCGCCGGTTCGAGAGGGCGGTCGAGGTGTGGCGGGCGCGTCCATCGGCGAAGAACCGGGACCGCCTGCTCGACGCCGCGCTCTCCGTGCTCGAGGCCCTCAAGGCGATCGTGCTCCACCCGGAGGTCGCGGTGGCGACGGAGAACATCTACCAGAAGCGCCACATCGCCGCGGGCATCCCGTCGATCTACGGCAACTACAGCGAGCCCAAGTTCGACGCGCTCGGCCTGTCGTTCCGGGTCGAGGACCTCGTGGGACGGCTGCTCGACGACGTGGTCTCCGAGGGGGTCGAGCAGTACGTCACCAGGGATTCGCTGCGGCGCATGGCGCGCGCCATCAGGCGCTTCGAGCGGGCGCTCGCCGCCGACGGCGTCGATTCGCGGGCTCTCGAGGCCAATCTGGACATGCTCGAGGTGAGTTTCGGCAGCCGCAACTTCACCTTCCGCCAGTACCAGAACGTCTTCCAGTTCCTCGTGAACAGTGTCACGGAGCTCTCGTCGACGTCGATCCTCAGTCACGAGCAGGTGCTGCACGCCGTCCTGGTCAACGACCCGCGCCAGTGCGAGGCGCGGGGCATGTCGGTCGACGCGGTCGCGGAGATGGTCCTCCGTGAGGTCCTCGTGTCGGGCCTCGGCCTGCAGGCCCTCGACCGCTTCGTCACTGCGTCCCTGCGGCAGATCTCGCTGTTGACCGGCCGCCTCGGCAACCAGGCTCTGACGAGGATGATGAACTACGACCCGGAGCGGCTCGTGTCGCCGATCCACCGGCCCAGGCCCGGCACCGACGACCAGATGACCCTGGGGTTCAAGGGTCTCGGGCTCAAGCAGATGGCGGCGTACGGCCACAACGTCCCCGAGGGGTTCGTGTTCAGCACCGAGCTGTTCGGCGCCATGCCGGCCATGTCGTATCAGCCTCTCTACGACGACACCATCAAGCGCACGCGCAAGGCGCTCGCCGGGCTGGAGCGGCAGACGGGCCTGCATCTCGGCGACCCGCGTCGCATGCTGCTCCTCTCGATCCGTTCCGGAGCCGCGATCTCGATGCCCGGGCTCATGACGACGTTCGTGAACGTCGGTCTCAACGACGAGCTCACTGAGAGCCTCTCACGCAAGCCCGGACTGGCGTGGGCGGCGTGGGACAGCTACCGCCGCTTCCTGCAGTCCTGGGCGATGTCGGACGGCATCGACCGCGACTTCTTCGACGCGATCATGTCGGAGTTCAAGAGCCGCTACGCCGTCGGCCAGAAGCTCGACTTCACGGCGGAGCAGATGCGCGAGATAGCCTTCGCGTACAAGTCGCGGGCGGCCGAGGTGGGCGTGACCTTCGTCGACGACCCGTTCGCGCAGGTCGTCGCCTGCATCGTCAAGGTGCTCGAGTCGTGGGACTCCTCGCACGCCCGTCTGTACCGCGAGTACCTCGGTATCGCCGAGGAGTGGGGCACCGCGGTCGTGGTGCAGCGCATGGTCTTCGGCAACCGCAGCCGGGAGTCAGGATCCGGCGTGACGTTCACGAACAACCCGCTCGAGCCCCACAGCCGCCAGGTGCGCCTGTTCGGCGACTATGCGGTCCGCAGCCAGGGCGAGGACCTGGTGGGCGGTCTCGTCTTTCCGCTGCCCATCTCCGAGGCCCAGCGGCTGGGCAGCCCCACGTATCGTGGTAGCCGGCACTCGCTCGAGCGCGACTTTCCCGACGTCTACCGGCAGCTGCTCGCGGTGGCGCGGAACCTCGTCGAGGAGCACGAGTTCGACCCGCAGGAGATCGAGTTCACCTTCGAGTCGGCCGCGGGCGACGACCTGTTCATTTTGCAGAAGCGCGCGGTCGTGCAGGAGCAGACGAGGGACGCGGCCTACTTCGACACCACGTCCCCGAACTACGGCCCGCCCGTCGCCGTCGGCATGGGCGTGGCCGGCGGCGCCTACTCGGGCCGCGCCGCCGTGAACGCCGAGCAGATCGACGGCCTCCTCGCCGAGTCTCCCGACGAGAACATCGTGCTCCTGCGCCCGGACACGGTGCCGGAGGACATCGCGATGATCACGCGGG
>CAYTRM010000120.1:4717-7807 GCA_964440225.1 uncultured Thermoleophilia bacterium
GTGAGCGGGATCCTGACGGCGCGCGGGGGCACCACCTCTCACGCCGCCGTGACCGCGAAGCGGCTGGGCAAGACCGCCGTCGTCGAGTGCGTCGATCTCGAGGTCGTCGAGCACGACGGAGTGATCCGGCTTGCCGGCCGCGAGCTCCACGCCGGTGACTGGCTGTCCATCGACGGGCGCACCGGCAACATCTTCCTCGGGCGCATCCCGACGACGTCGCAGCCGGAGCCCCGGGAGCGCCGCCCCTAGTCTCATGGCGACGCTCTCGAGTGTTCGCTTTTGGGGTATCGTGTGCGCCGTTGTCGTGAGATAATCCGGAGCTTCGGACAACAAGCATTCCGCTGAGTTTCCAACGTCGATCGAGTGGGAGGACGCAATGAGTGTGCGCGTAGGAATCAACGGCTTCGGCCGTATCGGCCGCCTCGTCATCCGCGCCGCGCTGCGGCACGGCGCCGACGTCGAGTTCGTGGGCATCAACGACCTCACGGACGCCAAGACCCTGGGCCACCTGTTCAAGTACGACTCCGTGCACGGCGTGTACCCGGGCACCGTCGAGGCGCAGGAGAACGCGCTGGTCATCGACGGCAAGAGCGTCCGCGTCATCGCCGAGTCCGACCCGGCCAAGCTGCCGTGGCGCGAGCTCGGCGCCGACGTCGTCATCGAGTCCACGGGTCGCTTCACCGAGCGCGCCAAGGCCGCCGCTCACCTCGAGGCCGGCGCCCAGAAGGTGATCATCTCCGCGCCGGCCAAGGGCGCCGATGCGACCATCGTCATCGGTGTCAACGAGGAGACCTACGACAAGAACGCTCATGATGTGATCAGCAACGCGAGTTGCACGACCAACTGCCTCGCTCCGATGGCCAAGGTCCTCGTCGACAACTTCGGCGTGGAGAAGGGTTTCATGACCACGATCCACGCGTACACGGGCGACCAGAAGGTCCTCGACTTCCCGCACAAGGACCTGCGCCGCGCCCGCGCCGCCGCGCTCAGCATCATCCCCACGACCACCGGCGCCGCGCGCGCCGTCAGCCTCGTCATCCCCGAGCTCGAAGGCAAGCTCGACGGCTTCGCCCTGCGCGTGCCGACGCCGGACGGCTCGGCCACCGATCTCGTCGTCGAGCTCAAGACCGAGGTCACCGCGGACGAGGTCAACGCCGCGATGAAGGCCGCCGCAGAGGGTCCGATGAAGGGCATCCTCCAGTATCAGGAGGACCCGATCGTCAGCATCGACGTCGTCGGCAACAGCCACTCCTCGATCTTCGACCCGGCGCTCACCATGGCCAAGGGCAAGATGGTCAAGGTCATCTCGTGGTACGACAACGAGTGGGGCTACTCGTGCCGCCTCGTCGACCTCGTGCAGCGCGTCCTCTGACATCACGGCAGCGAAGGAGGCTGAGCGCGCCATGAAGCGTTCGGTGACCGACTACCCGCTCGCCGGCGAGCGCGTGCTCGTGCGGGTCGACTTCAACGTGCCGCTCGAGGAGGGGCGCGTGGCCGACGACACGCGCATTCGCGCCGCGCTGCCGACGATACGGTACCTGCTCGGCCAGGGCTGCCCCGTGGTCCTGGCCTCGCACCTCGGCCGGCCCAAGGGCAAGGTCGTGGACGGACTGCGCATGGCGCCCGTCGCCGCTCGGCTCTCCGAGCTCCTGGAGCGCCCCGTGGCGACCGCCACGGACTGCGTGGGCGCGGAGGTCGAGGCTGCGGCTGCGTCCCTCGCTCCCGGCGACGTTCTGTTGCTGGAGAACCTGCGCTTCCACGCCGAGGAGACCGCGAACGACGCGGCCTTCGCCGGGCAGCTCGCGCGCCTGGCCGACGTGTTCGTGAGCGACGCGTTCGGCACCGCGCACAGGGCCCACGCGTCCACCGAGGGCGTGGCACGTCTCATGCCCGCCGTGGCGGGACTGCTGATGGAGCGCGAGCTCCAGGTGCTGGGCACGCTGCTGAGCGAGCCGGCGCGCCCGTTCGTCGTCGTCCTCGGGGGCGCCAAGGTCTCGGACAAGATCGGCGTCATCGAGAAGATGCTCACGACCGCCGACGCCGTGCTCATCGGCGGCGCCATGTGCTTCGCCTTCTTCAAGGCGGGCGGTCTCGAGATCGGCGCCTCGAAGGTCGAGACCGAGAGCGTCGAGGTGGCCGGCCGCATCGCCACCAAAGCGGATGCGTCGCCGTGCGACTTCGAGCTGCCGCGGGACATCGTCGTCGCGCCGGCCGCCGAAGCCGGCGCGACGACGACGGTCGTCCCGGCCGAGGGAATACCGGCCGGCGAGATGGGGCTCGACATCGGCCCGGCGACGGCGGCCGCCTTCGCGGCCCGGCTCGCGGGCGCGGGCACCGTCTTCTGGAACGGGCCGATGGGTCTGTTCGAGATCGACGACTTCGCCGCCGGCACCAAGGCCGTCGGTGAGGCCATCGCCGCGAGCGGGGCGGTGACGGTCGTCGGCGGCGGCGACACGGTGAGCGCCGTGCGCCGCTTCGGTCTGGAGGACCGGATCGCCCACGTGTCCACCGGCGGCGGCGCCTCAATGGAGTTCATCGAGGGCAAGGCGCTCCCCGGCGTCGTGGCCCTCCTGGATCGGGAGTGAGCATGAACGACGCGAGGCGCCCGCTCATGGCGGGCAACTGGAAGATGTACAAGACGGCGGCGCAGACCAAGGAGTTCTTCACCGCCTTCCGTCCCCTGGTGGCGGGCGTGGTGGACCGTGACGTGCTGATCTGCCCGTCCACGGTCTGCCTCCACGGCGCCCGCTCGTGCGCCGTCGACACGACGATCGCGGTCGGCGCCCAGACCATGCACTACGCGGCGGAGGGCGCCTTCACAGGCGAGACCGCGCCGGGCATGCTCGTGGAGGCCGGCGTCCGCTACGTGATCCTCGGCCACTCGGAGCGGCGTCAGTACTACGCGGAGAACGACGCCGACCTGGCGAAAAAGGTCCGCGCCGCTCTGGACGCCGGCCTGCTGCCGGTGCTGTGCTGCGGCGAGACGCTCGAGGAGCGCGAGGCGGGCCTGACCGAGAGCAAGATCGGCGGCCAGCTTGACGCCGACCTTGCCGAGGTGCAGGCCGAGGAGCTCGACAGGGTCGCCATCGC
>CAYTRM010000121.1:0-7745 GCA_964440225.1 uncultured Thermoleophilia bacterium
ATGAGGATCGCCAGACCGTGTCTCGGGTGGCTGCCTTGCAGACCGTCTCCTTGACAGGGCAGGCGCGGCGATGCCGCCTGCCGGTGTGTCCGTGGCGCGCAGCGACCGCGCCGGGGGCAAGTCCGCAAGCTATCACGGCAGTGCGGAGCGCTCAAGCGCTGCCGGGTCTCCTGGCGATCACACAAGGCGTCCGCGACGGGACCACACGCGCCGCGACCGGACTCGCGCTCTCTCTTGACAACGGCGTTCAACGAGTGATGAAATCAACACACGTTGAGTTCATTCGGTCGCGGCGTCGACGACCGTCGAAGCAGGAGACAGGAGAGCCCATGCGCGCCATCGCCGTCAAGGAGTTCCGGGAGCTGCGCCGCGATCGCCGCACGCTCGCCATGCTGTTCCTGCTGCCCATCCTCTTCCTCGTGGTCTTCGGCTACGCCGCGAGCTACGACGTCGACGAGGTGCCGACGGTGGTCGTCGGGCCGCGGGCAGAGACGCTCGCCGGAGCGTTGCCGGCCACCTTCGACGTGCGGAGCACCGACCCGGACGGCGACCGGGCCGACGCCGAAGACGCGCTGCAGCGCGGCGAAGACGTCGTGGGCGTGGTCGCGCCGTCGTCCCCGGGTGGCCCCGTGGACGTGCTCATGGACGGCACGGAACTCTTCGCCGTCCAGACCGCGCTGCGAAGCCTGGCCGAACTCGAGATGCGCGGATCCGCGGGTGGCGACGCCGCGGCGCAGGGCGGCGGCGCCGGGGCACAGGGCGGCGCCGGGTCGCAGACCGCCGCCACTCCCCAGGTGCAGGTCGACATCCTCTACAACCCCGACCTGCGCACGGCCGTCATCATGATCCCCGGGTTGTGCGGGATCATCCTCGTGTTCGTCGGGACCATCGCCACGGCGCTCGGCGTGGTGCGCGAGCGTCAGACCGGCACCATGGAGCAGCTCGCCGTCATGCCGTTCCGCCCGCACGACGTGTTCCTCGGCAAGATCGCCCCGTACCTCCTCATCGCCGCGGTCGACATGGCGCTCGTGGTCGTCGCCGGCATGCTGCTCTTCGACGTGCCCTTTCGCGGGTCGGTGGCGACGTTCGTACTGGGGTCGGTGCTGTTCCTGTTCGTCACGGTGGGGACCGGCGTCGTCATCTCGAGCGTCTCCCAGACGCAGGCCCAGGCGATGCAGCTCGCCGTGTTCACGATGGTGCCGCAGTTCCTGCTGAGCGGCCTCTTCTTCCCCCTGTACGCCATGCCGTGGGCGGTGCGCTGGATCGGCTACCTGCTGCCGCTCACCTGGTTCATCAAGGTGGCGCGCGGGGTGATGGTGCGCGGCACGCCCATCGACGCCCTCTGGCTGCCGCTGCTGGTGCTCGCCGTGATGGCCGTCGCGGTGTTCGCCACCGCGACGCTCCGGTTCCGGCGCGACCTCGCGCCGGCCGGCGACGGAGGCGGCCGGCGCGCGCGCCGCACGGCGGAGGAGCCTGCAGCGGCGAGCGATGGTAAGGCGGCGCCCGCCGCGCCGGGAGAGACGCTGTGACCGCCCCGGCCGCTCGGGAGCGGGCCGGCTGGGGCGTGCGCGACCTGACGGTCCGTTACGGGCAGCGCACGGCGCTCGACGGCGTCGTACTCGAGATCGCGCCCGGCGAGGTGACGGCGGTCATCGGCGGCGACGGCGCCGGCAAGACGACGCTGCTGCGGGCGCTCGCCGGCGTCGTGAGGCCGGCCGCCGGGCAGGTGCGCCGGCCGGACCGGCGGCGCATAGGCTACGTCGCCGGCGCCGCCGGCGTGTACGACGACCTCAG
The DNA here is from genome assembly GCA_964440225.1 of uncultured Thermoleophilia bacterium. GTDB lineage: Bacteria > Actinomycetota > Thermoleophilia > UBA2241 > UBA2241 > CAIXSE01. The sequence continues at coordinate 1,795 of CAYTRM010000121.1, forward strand.
CGTCAACGAGAACGTCGCCTTCGTCGCCGCCGCCTACGGTCTCACCGGAGCCGAGCGCGACCGGCGCGTCGCCGACCTCACCACGCGGACCGGCCTCACCGGTACCGGCGACCGGCTCGCCGGGCGCCTCTCCGGCGGCATGCGGCAGAAGCTGGCGTTCATGCTCGCGCTGCTGCACCGGCCGGAACTGCTGATCCTGGACGAGCCGACGAGCGGCGTGGACCCGGTGAGCCGGGCCGACCTGTGGCGGATGATCGCGGAGGCGGCGGCCGCAGGCGCCGCCGTCGTCGTCTCCACGACCTATCTCGACGAGGCCAGGCGCGCGGCCGTTGTCGTGCTGCTTGAGGACGGGCGAGTCAACGCGGACGCCGAGCAGGCGCTCGCGCAGGCCGCGGCGGAAGAGGCGGCCGCGGCGCGGGCGGAGCAGCACGGCGCGGCGACGGCGGGCGCGGCGCGTCTCGCGATCGCCCGCGGCGTCGTGCGCCGCTTCGGCGCCCTCACGGCCGTCGCCGGCGTGGACCTCGAGGTGCGCGCCGGCGAGGTCGTCGGTCTGCTGGGCGCCAACGGCGCCGGCAAGACGACGCTCATCCGCATGCTGCTCGGCCTGCTCCACCCGACGGAGGGCCGGGTGGAGCTGCTCGGCCGCGCACCCTCGCGCGAGACCCGCGCCCGGCTGGGCTACGTCCCGCAGGGCCTGGGCCTCTGGGCGGACCTCACCGTGGCCGAGAACCTGGCGTTCTCGGCCGGGGCGTTCGGGTCGGCGCCGCCGGAGCTCGACCCCGACCTTGCGGCGGCGGCCCACACGCTCGTCCGCGACCTGCCCCTCGGCCTGCGCCGGCGCCTCGCGTTCGCCGCGGCCCTGGCGCACGAGCCGGACCTGCTCGTCCTCGACGAGCCCACGTCCGGCGTCGGACTGGGCGCCCGGGCGGCGCTCTGGGAGACCGTGCACGGGGCGGCGGGCGGCGGCGCCGGCGTGCTCGTCACCACGCACCACCTCGACGAGGCCGGCGAGTGCGACCGCCTGGTGCTGATGGCCGCCGGCCGCGTCGTGGCCCAAGGCGCCCTCTCCGCGATCGTCGGCGACGGCGTGGCCGTCGCCGTCCGTGCTGCGCGCTGGGACCAGGCCTTCGCCGCGCTCGGCGCGGCCGGGCTCCCCGCCGCCCTCGTCGGCCGCGACCTGCGCGTGCCGGGCGGCGACCTGCCGGCCGTCCGCGCCGCCCTGGACGCCGCCGGCGTGCCCGCGCGCCTCGACGTCGTCCCGGCCACCTTCGAAGAGACCTTCGTCCGTCTGGCGCAGGCCGGCGCCGACGACACCGTGATCGAAAGGACCGCTCAGTGACCGACCCCGCCGCCGCCTCTCCCGCCCCCCCGTCGGAGGCGTCCAGCGCGACCCCCGGCCTCGACCAGGGCCACCCGCGCAAGTGGTGGATCCTCGTCGCCGTCTCCATCGGCATGTTCATGGGGCTGCTCGACGTGACCATCGTCAACATCGCGATGCCGGCGATCATCGGCGACCTCGACACCACCGTCAGCGAGGCGTCCTGGGTGCTCAACGCCTACAGCCTCGTGCTCGCCGCCTTCTTCCTCTCGATGGGCCGCTTCGCCGACCGCTACGGGCAGAAGCGCGTGTTCCTGTTCGGCCTCGTGACCTTCACGCTGTTCTCGCTGCTCTGCGGCTTCGCCCCCGACATCTACTGGCTGGTCGCCTTCCGCGCCGGCCAGGGCCTCGGCGGCGCCGCCCTGCTGACGATCTCGCTGGCGATCGTGCTCGGCGCGTTCCCGCGGCGCCGGCAGGGGATGGCCGTCGGCATCTGGGGGGCCCTCGGTACGGCGGCGGCGGCAGTGGGCCCGTCGCTCGGAGGCGTGCTCATCGCCTACGGGCACTGGTCCTGGATCTTCTTCGTCAACGTCCCGGTGGGCGTCGCCGCCTTCGCCGTCTGCTGGGTCGTCATCCCCCCGCGCGTCAGACAGGCGCGGGCCGCGGGCGGCATCGACCTCCCCGGCATCCTCCTCTCGGGCGTCGGGCTGTTCCTGCTCACCCTGGGTCTCGTACAGGGCAACGACTGGGGCTGGACCTCGCCGGCGATCGTCGGCCTGCTCGCCGCGGCGGCTCTCTCCTTCCCGCTGTTCATGTGGTGGGAGCTCCACACACCCTCGCCGATGTTCCCGGTCAAGCTTCTCCGCATCCGCTCGTTCACGGCCGCCAACACCTCGATCATGTTCTTCGGCATGGCCATGGGCGGCACGTTCCTCATGGTCGTCATCTTCATGGTCTCGGTGCTCGGGTACTCCGAGCTGCGCGCCGCCGTGGCGCTGACGGTGATGCCGGTCATCGCCCTCGTCATCGCCCCCAACGCGGGGCGCCTCAACGACCGCATCGGGCCGCGGCTCCCGGCGGCCGCGGGAGCCGCGTTCTTCGCCGCCGGCCTGTTCCTTCTGGCCCAGCTCGGGGGCGACACCACGCTCTGGGACGTCATGTGGCGGGTCGCGTTCATGGGCGTCGGGATGGGTCTCGCGATGCCGACGCTCTCCGCGGCCTCCATGGCGTCGCTGCCGCCCGAGGTCCGCGGCGTCGGCTCGGGCTCCCTGAACACGATGCGCCAGGTCGGCTTCACCATCGGCGTCGCCCTGCTCGTCGCCATCTTCACGCATACGGTGGCCGACAACGCCCACCTCGCCACCAGGCAGGCGGTCGGCTTCATCGCCGCGCAACCGCAGCTCAGCGCCGCCGACAAGGGGCAGTACACGGCGACGCTCGTCAAGAACGCCAAGGCAGCCGCCGAGAGCGGCGGCGGAGCGACCCAGCTCACCACCGCCCCGCTGCGGGGCGCGCCGCGGCCCCCGGCGGACTACGAGGAGGCGCAGGCCCGTGAAGACCTCGGCGAGAGCATCGCGGCGATCTACCGGAACGAGATCGCCGAGTCGTTCGCGTGGCCCTTCTACGCGGCGGCGATCGCCGCACTCCTCGCGATCGCGCCGGCGCTCCTGACCGGCCGGCGGCTCGGCGAGCACGAAGGACACCACGAGATGAGCAGGGCGGAGCGTCTCGAGGCCGCCGGCCGCGCCGAGGCGGCCGAGGCCGGCGCCCCGCTGATCGAGACATGAGCGGCAGCAGGCAGGGGTCACCGGCCGCCGGCCGCCGCGGCGGCCGGCGGCCGGGCGACAGCGGCACGCGCGCGACCATCCTGACGGCCGCGCGTGCGGCCTTCGCCGCGCGCGGCTTCGACCACGCCACGATCCGCGCGATCGCCGCGGAGGCCGGGGTCGATCCGGCCCTCGTCATCCACTACTTCGGCTCCAAGGACGCGCTGTTCGAGGCGGCCCTGGAGCTCCCGGTCGCTCCCGGGCGCATCCTCGAGCGCGCCCACGCCACCGGCAGCGACGAGATCGGAGCGACTCTGACCCGCACCTTCTTGGAGGCCTGGGAACCGCTGGAGACGAGAAATCAGCTTCTGGCGATGCTGCGTTCGGCATCGACCAACGACAGGGCCATGGGGATGGTCCGCGACCTGCTGGTGCGTGAGGTCTTCGGACCGGTCACTCAGGCGCTCGGCGTGCCCGATGCGCGTCTTCGCGCCACCCTCATCGGGTCGCAGTTCATCGGGCTCGCGCTCATGCGGTACATCGGCCGCCTCGAACCCCTGGCCTCGGCGAGCGTCGACGAGTTGGTCGCGGCGATCGGCCCGACCATCCAGCGCTATCTGACGGGGCCGATCACCGCCGGAACGGCGGCCGGCTGCCCCTCGCCCTCCAGTCCGCCATCCGCAGGGCCGGACTGAACCCCACGCTGCGGGGCCGGCAGCAGCCGTCAGGAGACGACGGACGTGTACGCGCTGAGCGCCAGCACGCCGATCGCGAGGGCGACGTTCACGGCAAGCAACGCCATGCTCACGCGAGCGCTCCGGGGAAGCGCCCGGCCGGCGCCGGCCGGGCCTCCGGCCTGCGGCCGCATCGGTGCGGCCGAGCCGTCACCGACCCCCGAGCCGGCGCCGGCCGCCGCGCCCGCGCCGGACCGCCCCCGCGCGGCCTGCCCCCGGCTCAGCATGAGGCTGCGGGTGAGCGCGACCGCGACCATCAGGATCACGGCGACGTGCTTGAGCGAGAGCGCGACCGCGTAGGAGTCGCCCCAGGCGAAGAAGCCCTGGAACTCGTCGCTGTTCCTCGACAGCAGCACGCCCGTGAGCACGAGGCCGGCGATGCCGGCGTAAGCGAACCACCTCAGCCGGGAGTGGATCGCGCCCGCGAGACGCTGCACCTGTGGCCCCGGCCCCAGCGCCCTTCGCAGGGACGGGAGCACGACCAGCGCCAGCGTGAGCATCCCCCCTACCCAGACGACCGTGAACAGGTCGTGCAGGAAGAGGACCACCGTGGGGAGAGCATCCCCGTTCGACATACTCTTCTCCTCTCGGGTCCGCCGCGGCGGATCGGACGGCAATTCTTGACAACAGGAATTATCCTCCTACAATTCCTTCTGTCAAGAATTCAACGACGGAGGCTTCATGTCCGGCTCTTCACCGCGCAAATGGCTGGTGCTCGTCACCGTGTCGCTCGGACTGTTCATGGCCCTGCTGGACGCGACGATCGTCAACATCGCCGTGCCCTCGATCATGGCCGACATGGGCGCCGGCGTGGCCGGCGTCTCGTGGGTGCTCAACGCCTACAACCTCGGGCTGCTCGTGCTCATCCTCGCGATCGGACGCATCTCGGACAGGCTGGGCCAGAAGCGCGTCTTCCTGTTCGGCCTCATCATGTTCACGGGCTTCTCGCTCGCCTGCGGTCTCGCGCCGTCGATCGGCTGGCTCATCGCCTTCAGGGTCGGCCAGTCCGTCGGCGCGGCGGCGCTCATCCCCGTGTCGCTGGCGATCCTGCTCGGCGTGTTCCCCCGCACCCAGCACGGTCTCGCGACCGGCATCTGGGGAGGCATAGGCGCCGTCGCGGCGGCCATGGGGCCGACCATCGGCGGCGCGCTCACGCAGTACGCCTCGTGGAGCTGGATCTTCTTCGTCAACATCCCCATCGGCCTCGCCGCCGTCTTGCTCGTCGTGCGCTTCATCCCCGAGCATCGCCGCGCCACATCGGGCGGCCTGGACCCCGTCGGCATCGGGCTCTCCGCGGCCGGGTTCTTCGCGCTGACGCTGGCCCTGATCCAGGGCAACGAGTGGAGCTGGACGTCGCCCGCGATCATCGCCCTCCTCGCCTCAGGCGCGGCGCTCATCGTCGCCTGGGTGGCGTGGGAGCTGCGCACACCGTCCCCGCTGCTCGACCTGCGCCTGTTCCGTGACCGCACCTTCGCCGGCGCCAACGGCGGCATGCTCGCCATGGGCATGGCGATGATGGGTTCCATGTTCCTGCTCATCATCTTCATGGTGAACGTGATGGGCTACTCGGAGATCAAGGCGGCGATCGCCGTGACCCCGATGCCCGCGCTGGGCGCGCTCCTCGCGCCGGTGGTGGGCAAGCTGCTCGACCGCGTCTCGCCGCGCGTGCCGGCGGCGCTCGGCATGCTCGCCATGGCCGCCGGCCTGCTTCTGCTCCGGCAACTCGACGCCGACGCCACGCTCTGGGACGTCTCGTGGCGCACCCTGCTCCTCGGCGTCGGGCTCGGCTTCGCGATGCCGTCGCTCGCGGTCGCCGGCATGAGCGCCGTGCCGCACAGTGCCGGCGGCGCCGGCTCGGGGGCGATCAACTGGTCCCGGCAGATGGGATTCGTCCTCGGCGTCGCCGTGCTCGTGGCAGTCTTCACGCACAGCATGACGGCCACGATGACCGGCGCCGTCTCCGAGGCGAAGGCCGTCGTCGATTCGCAGGTCCAGATGCCCGTGCTCCAGCGTGCGGCGGTGACACGTGCCATCGAAGAGAGCGTGGCGGCGATGTCGGCGACGCCGGGCCAGACCGGCGCGGCCGCGGACCCGCTGGCCGGCGCGCCGCAGGCGCCCGCCGGCAGCCCCCAG
>CAYTRM010000122.1:0-7709 GCA_964440225.1 uncultured Thermoleophilia bacterium
CCCACGCGCATCTGGGGTGTCCAGCGCGGCAACGAAGTCGTCATGACCAAGGACGGCTGCGTCAACGCGCTCAACTCCTCGCGGATGTCGAGCGGCGTGGTCGCGCCGGTCAACCGCGAGGTCGGCGTGCGCCTCTTCGAGTCGATGCTCGGCTTCGACTCCATGGAGATCTCGCACAACGACTACTCGGTGAAGCCGCAGCGCTTCCTCAAGGCGCTCGAGATGCTCCACGTCGAGCTCCTCATGGAGACGACGATCTTCCCGCTTCTCTACGGGTTCATGCCGAACCTCGGCCTCTACTACCGCCCCGACGGCTCGTTCGAGAACCCGAGCGACCTCATGCCGTTCGGCAAGATCGACGAGGCCCGCAAGACGCAGGAAGAGGCGGGCAAGGCCTGTCTCGAGGACTGCATCGAGATGAGCGACTGCATGGTCGAGATGGGCGCCGACGGCATCGACTTCGACACCGTCGCGTCCACCGGCGACGCTGAGTTCTACTCCGTGCTCCACGCCTGCGACCACGTCGCCAACGAGACCGGCCTGCCGGTCGAGATCGGCATGTCGGCCGAGATGGTCCTCGGCTTTCACGGGCAGCTCGAGTACAACGGCAAGCGCCTCGCCGGCATGTGGCCGCACCAGCAGCTGCAGGTCTGCGAAGAGGCCGGCTGCGCCATCTTCGGCCCGGTCTCCAACACCAACACCAGGAAGACCGTCCCGTGGAACCTCGGCAAGGCGCTGACCTTCGTCAAGGCCTGCACCGAGATCGCCAAGATCCCCGTGCACCCGAACGTGGGCATGGGCGTCGGCGGCGTGCCGATGTTCGAGACCCCGGCCGTCGACGTCGTGACGCGCTGCAGCGCCGCGATGATCGAGATCGGTCATGCAGACGGGTTGTAGGTGGGTACCGGTGACCCCGCCGGCATGCACATGGCGCATCTGCTGGCCTCGTCGATGGGTGGGATCCGGGCCGCGGGAGATCTCGTGGCACGGATGCAGCTCAGCAAGAAGATGAGGATCACGGAAGCCAAAGAGTACGTCGCCGACAAGCTCCACGTGACGCCGCTCGACCTGTCCGATCCGACGGCGATGCGTCAGCTCCGCGAGGAGCTGGACATCGGCGTCATCACCGGTGTGCCGGGGATCGCCAAGGGCCTCGCGGCCAAGGCGCGCATCTCCCAGCTGCTGGACATCCCGATCAACAGCGTCGAGCAGTTCAAGAACAAGACCGGACTGCACTACTGAGTCTGTGAGGAGGCCGGCCGGCCGCGCGAGCGGCCGGCCGGCCTCCGGCTTTTTCTCCGCACGCGAGGACCGCCGTGGACCAGGTTCGCCGAGAGCTCATCATGTTCGACTTCGACGGTGTGATCGTCGACTCGCTCGACATCTTCGGCAACGCCTTCCTCGAGGCGTGCGCCGCTGAGGGCGTACCCGGCTTCGCGACGGTGGACGACCTGCTGGCGGTGATGGACGGCAACTTTTACGCGGCCATGCGCGCCCGCGGGGTGCCCGACGCGCGCGTCGCCGCCGTCATGAGCCGCGTGGGCGGCGCGCTCGTGATTGCCCGCCGCTGGCTCAAGCCCTTCCCTCTGCTGCCGCAGGTCATCGCAGAGCTGGGGGACGAGCGCACCGTCGTCATCGTGACGTCGAGCCCCGGCGCCGTCGTCGAGGGGTGGCTGCGTCGTCACGGCGTGACCGGGGTGGCGGAGGTCGCGGGCGCCGAGAGCGCGCAGAGCAAAGTGACCAAGATCGGCGACCTGGTCGCGCGGTTCCCGGGGCAAGACACCTACTGGTTCGTCGGCGACACCGGCGGCGACATGCGTGAGGCGCGGGCCGCCGGCGTGACCCCGGTCGGGGTCGGGTGGGGCTGGCACGAGCCGGAGGCGCTCCTTGCCGCCGGCGCCGAACGCGTCGCCGCGACACCCTCCGAACTGCTCGCCATAGTCGCGCCGGAGCTCACAGGGGATTTCTTCGGGCTCGGGTGATGAGGCCGGCGGGACGCTTCGTGCGGCCGGCCTGCGCGACCCCGACGTCGCGAGCGAGGACCCAGTCTCAGCCGGCGAGGGCGTCGGCGGCGGCCGCAAGGCGGCCGGAGCCGGCTTCACCGAAGCCGCCGGAGTCGTGGAACACGACCACCCCGGCGGCGTCCAGCAGCAGGACCTGGGCGCGCAGGCCCCCGCCGTCACCGATGAAGGCCTTGGCCCGGTCGGCGTCGTCGTAGAGGGTCACGACCTGCGACCACTGGCGGCGGGGCACGCCGCCGCGCATCCCGCCGTCGATCCAGCCCTGGAACGGCCGCCAGACGCGGCCGGGGATGATCGGCAACTCGTACACGGGGAGTCCGGGCAGGCGCCGGCCGGCGAAGCCCGACCAGCGGTCCACGTCGGCCTGCGAGCCGCGCCGGTAGGCGCAGAGCAGGAGAGCCGGGGAGCCCATGACGTCCTCGGGGAAGCGTACCCGCTCGCCCGAGAGGGCGGTGCCGGAGAGCGAGGGGAGGCGCCGGCCGGTGAGGCTCGGTCCGGCTCCATCCGGCTGCGGCGTCTTCATCGGATATCCTCCTCGTCCTCGTCTCCGTCTCCATCTCCATCTCCATCGCCGTCGCCGGCAGCCCGCTCCTCGATCTCCTCGGCGAGGGGCCGGCCGTCGGGCCCCAGGCCCATCTCCCGCCAGGCGCGGCGTTGCCGCGCGCGGAGCGGCGTCGTCGCCGCGTAGAGCACGGCCAGGAACCCCGCCATGGCTGCGGTCCAGACCAGCGTCGTCCGGACTCCGTACAACCAGACGAGAAGCGCGGCGAAGAGGAGCGTGCAGGCGACGGCGGCGACGCGCCAGGCGAGGACCGACCGCGGCGTCGCGGCGGACGGCCGCTCCCGTCCACGCCCCGCTTCATGGTTCGTCCGCACGCGGCTCACCGCCGGTGCGGAGGCCGGAAGTACTCGAGCTCTCCCGGCCGCGGCGTCTCGGCATGGAGGCCGGCGGCCGTCGGCGTCGCCGTCCGGCCCCCGCCGTCCTCGGTGTCCGCGCATGCGTCGAGGCTGAGCCCGCGCAGCCCGTAGAGATTGTGGCCGCACTCACGGACGATCGGCGAGTAGGCGATGCGGTTGCTGAAGCTCGAGGCCTTCATGCCCGCCTCGAGGCAAGCCTGCTCGAGGGCGTGCCGCTCCGCCGGGCCGCCCCACTGCGCAAGGACGCGGAAGAGCGTGAGCTCCGTCGTCTCGAGAACGTCGTCCGGCGCCAGGGGCTCGGTGGAGCCGACGACGTCGCCGTCGACGCGCACGCCGGGGATGCGCTCGCAGAGCTCCGCGAGGATGTACTCGGGCATCACGAAGTCGCGCATGCGTTCGTCCCGGCGGATGCCTGCGTGCAGCTCGGGCAGGCGCACGGCGCCGGTGAGGCTGAGGATCTTGAACAGCCGGGAGACGACGGCGTTCCTGGCGACGGACGGCAGAGAGAACCACCCTGTGCGGCGTTCGAGCCAGACGAAGTCGTCCACCTCCGAGACGACCGCGGTGACGAGGCCGTCGTCCACCCATGAAGCCAGATCCGCGGCGACCGCGCCGGTGACGTCGGGCACTCTGGTGGCGCCCGCGCGGCGAACGAGCGCCCGGGCCGTGTCGACGATGCTCGCGATCAGCGCCTCCGCGTCGCCGCCCGGGTCGGGCGGGTCGGGCAGCACGACGCGCACGCCTCTGACGCTCACCAGCGAGAAGGTCGGCCGTCGACCGAGCACGGCGGCCGCGGTAAGGAGGCCGGCCGGGTCGAAGCCGCGTGCCGACACGCGCTCGTCGACGAGGCGGCGGGCGAGCTCGTGCGCCGTCGTCGGGGCGATGTGCGCGGCCAGCACCAACGCGCGGTCGAGGGCCGGTGCTGCGATGCCCGCGTCGCCGAAGGCCGCCCCCGAGTCGGAGAGGCGGCGGGCCAGCCGCTCGCACAGCTGCCGCACGCGCTCGCGGGTGATGCCGTCGAACTCGTCGCCGGTGACCTGCAGCGTAGCGCCTCCGAGTCCGTCCCAGCCCCAGTGCCGCACGGCGACGCGCGCCGTGCGCCCCGGCTCGGCATGATCGGCGATGGCGGCCAGCTCGGCCTCGAGAGAACGATCGGACAGCTCCACAGGATCTCCGCTCGGCGCTGCTCACGTAGCTGAAGGATACTACAGACTCGGGAGACGACCCGGCGGAGGCACTCCCGCAGCCGTCGCCTCTGGACTATGATGGACGGGATCGACATGCCGGCGCGCGGGGGGGAGCCCGATGGCCTCAGACAAGAACAAGGACAAGAAGAAGTCCGGCGACGCCGACGCGGTCGGCCCGCTCCCGGACATGAGCGTGCCGCCGGAGGAGAAGCACTCCGGCTCGCACAAGAAGCTCGACCGCGTGAAGTACGAGGCCGAGCTCGAGAATCTCCAGATCGAGCTCGTCAAGCTCCAGGAGTGGATCAAGCACGCGGGCCTGCGCGTCGCCGTGATCTTCGAGGGCCGGGACGCCGCCGGCAAGGGCGGCACCATCAAGCGTGTCACCGAGCACCTCAACCCGCGCACCGTGCGCATCGCGGCGCTGGGCACGCCCACGGAGCGCGAGCGCAGCGAGTGGTACTTCCAGCGGTACGTCCCGCATCTGCCCGCCGCCGGCGAGATGGTCCTCTTCGACCGCTCCTGGTACAACCGCCCCGGCGTGGAGCGGGTGATGGGCTTCTGCACCGAGGACGAGGTGTGGGAGTTCTTCCGCACCTGTCCGGAGTTCGAACGCATGCTCATGCGCAGCGGCATCATCCTGCTGAAGTACTGGTTCAGCGTCGCCGACGAGGAGCAGGAGAAGCGGTTCCAGGCGCGCCTCAAGGATCCCCTCAAGGTATGGAAGCTCAGCCCCATGGATCTCGAGAGCCGCATGCGCTGGGTGGAGTACTCGCAGGCCAAGGACGAGATGTTCGCCTACACCGACACCAAGGATTCGCCCTGGTGGGTGGTCAACGCCGACGACAAACGGCGGGCTCGCCTGAACATGATCCATCACCTGCTCGGCCACATCCCGTTCGAGGACGTGACCCACAAGCAGTTGAAGCTGGCGGACCGGCCGCCCGACACGGGGTACGTGCGGCCGCCCATCGACAGTCAGACCTTCGTGCCCGAGATCTACTGACGCGCGCGGCTCCGGCCGGTCAGCGGACCGTGACCCGCGTGGTCGCGGGCTTGAGCTCCCGATTGCCGCCGCGATCGGTCGCGCGGTAGGTGACCGTGTAGACGCCGCGCGCCTTCGGCTTCCACTTGATCGTGAGCGACGTGCCCGTCTTGACCCATCCCGGGCGAGCGGAGGCGACGACGCGGCCCCTGGCGTTGCGGACGGCGTACCGCACGTAGACCTTGGCGCTGTACGGGTCGTGCGCCTTGTAGGTCAGCCGGATCGTCCCGCCGAGCGCCACGCCCTTGCCCTTGGTCGCGTAGAGCCGCGGCCGGTAGAGATCGACGACGAGGCCCTTGCGCACGGAGGTCGTCCCGATGGACGAGACCGCGGTGACGGTGAAGGCCGGGCGGCTGCTGCCCAAGGCTTCGCCGCCGGTCGTCTTGCCGTCCCAGACGGCGGTGCGCGTGCCTTTTTCCAGGGAGCCGAGCTCGAGCGTGCGCACCGTCACGTCGCCGAGACGGACGGTCACGGTGACCGTCGCGCGATGCCTCAGCTTGAAGCCGATGGAGGTGGCGTCCATCCGTCCGTCGCCGTTCGGCGAGAGAGTCACGGGGGTCGCCGTAGGGAAGCCGAGCGTGCGGTCGAGGGTGATCGGGACGCCGCGGCGGCGGATGTTCCAGGCCGCGTCGCGATGCTCGATCGTGAAGTTGTACGCACCGTCGGCGGCCTGCGTGGCCTTGCCGCCACTGATGAAGGTACCGTCCCACGTGACCGCCGATCTGCCGGTGCCCTTTGCCCGCCAGCCGTGGAGCCAGCGCCTGACGACGCCGTCCGCGTCCTTGATGCCGATGCGGATGGAGCACGCCTCGGCCGGTGTGTAGGTGAGGCGCGTCGTCTCGTCGCGGCCGTCGCCGTTGGGGCTGAACGAGGCGGGGGAGGCCGCGGCGGTCGAGAGGTGCGGCCCGACGGTGTCGACGGCGATGGCCATCGTCGCCGGGAAGGCCTCGCCGAGCACGGAGGACGCGTCGAGCTGGGCGGTGTAGTCGCCGTCGGGGACGGTACCGCCGGAGGTGCCCGAGCCGTCCCACGTGACCTTGGCCGAGGCGCCCTGGCCGGACCACGACGCGACGGTCTCGCCCGCGGCGTCGCGCACGGTGAGCTCCCAGTCGGCGGTCGCGCTGAGCTTTGCCCCAAGGACGGTCGTGTCGAAGGCGCCGTCGCCGTTGGGGCTGATGAGCGTCTCGGTGGCGCTGAGCTTCGCGACGAGCGGCGCCTGGATGCGCCCGGCCACGCCGCGGCGGATCGCGGGCAGCAAGGGGTAGAACTTCTCGCCCGGACACGCCGTGTAGTTGGCGTCGATGTGCCCGGCGATGACGGGGAAGGTGACGGTGGCGCCGCTCTTGTACTTGCTGGTGGCGCCGCAGGTGAGCTTCGCCGTCCCCAGTGGGTCGAGCCCGTGCGTGCCGAGCTTCCAGGCGAGCAGCCTCTCGAGGGCGGTGCGCGCCGCGGCCGGCGGGGCGACACTCGTGAACGTGCCCATGACGGAGATGCCGGTGCTGCCGGTGTTGAAGCCGTAGACCTGGGCGCCGATCACGCCTCGCGTCATGCCGCCGTAGCGACCTTCGAAGATGGTCCCGTAGCGGTCGACCAGGAAGTTGTAGCCGATGTCGCTCCAGCCGAGGCTCTTGGTGTGGTAGGCGTAGATGCCGCGCATGAGGGCCGCGGAGTCGCCGGGGCCGTAGATGTTGCCGCTGACGGTGTGGTGGATGAAGGCCATCCTGACGGTGGCGTAGGACGGCGACCCCTTGCGCAGTGACTCGTCGGCTCCCCACTGCGACCGGGTGACGATGGTCGGGACGCTCGTGGCCGCGGAGGCCGGCGGCACCAGGCTCACACCGGCCACGGTCGCCGCGAGCCGGCGGACGCCGCCGCTGATGCGCGCCGCGAGGTCGGCGTTCTCGGTCGGGTCGATGACGACGAGGCGCGCCCCCTGGAGCTCGGCCGGGGCGCCCGCGGCGGCGGCCGAGGCGGTCAGCTGCACGTAGCGGGCGGGGCCCGTCCAGAGGGGGTCGGTGAACGCGACGGGCTCTACGCCCTCCTCGTCCGCCACCTCGAGCGGCGTCTCCACCCACTCGCTCCAGGCCGTGCCGTCGAGGCTGGTGCGGATGCGCAGCGAGACGGCGCCGTCCGCGCCGGGAACGTCGCACGTGACGCCCGTCATCGTGAACTGCATGCCGGCGTCGAGAGTGACCGGCGACGCGCCGGGGGCGGCCTGCGTGGAGCCGGCGGCGCCTTCGGGGCCGGCGGCGTTCGCGGCGCCGGAGCGCGGCTCCGCCGGCGGGTCCTGCGACACGTCGAGCTCGCCGCCGGGGACGGCCATCGTGCGCGTCTCGACCGCCGGCGTGCTCATCCAGTCGTGCACGGCTCCGCTCGCTCGCGGCGCGGCCCAGACGGCCACCAGGCAGGCGGCGGCGGTGACGACGACCAGCGCCGCCGCCACGCGGGACGCACGCGGCCGCCGTGATGTCACGCGACGACCCGTCATCAGTCGGCCGCTCTCTGTGGCGGGTGCGGCGGCCGATCGCGGTGGGTGCTGGG
>CAYTRM010000123.1:0-4123 GCA_964440225.1 uncultured Thermoleophilia bacterium
GTAGGTGTCCTCAGCGTGCACGGCGGCTTCGTGGCCGGCGACGCGGTCGCCATCGTGGGGCCTGGCGGCGACGAGATCGCCCGAGGCCTCAGCACGATGAGCGCTCGCGACCTTCGACGCGTCTGCGGGCTGCGCAGCGAGGCGTTGCGCGCGCTCAGCCCCCAGCTGGAGGACGAGGTCGTGCACCGGGACTGCCTGGTGCTCGTCGGGGAGGAGGCGGAATGAGCGTGGAGCAGATGTGCGCCGAGGCGCAGCGGGCGGCGCGCACTCTCGCGGCGCTTCCGCGCGCCACCAAGGACGACGCGCTCTTCGCCGTCGCCGAGGCGCTGTCCCGGCGGGCCGCCGAGATCCTGAGTGAGAACGACGAAGACGTGCGCCTGGCGCGCGAGAACCGGCTGGCCGACGCGTTGCTCGACCGGCTGCTCCTCGACGAGGACCGGCTCCGGGACGTCGAGGCGGCGGTGCGAGACGTCGCGGCCCTGCCGGACCCGGTGGGCGAGATCGTCGAGGGCTGGCGGCTGGACAACGGCGTCGAGCTGCGCAAGGTGCGCGTGCCGCTGGGCGTGATCGCCGTCATCTACGAGGCGCGGCCGAACGTGACCGTCGACGCGGCGGCGCTGTGTCTCAAGTCCGGCAACGCCGTCGTGCTCCGGGGAGGGAGCGCGGCGAAGCACACGAACCGGATCCTCGCCGAAGTGGTGCAGGGCGCCGTGCTCGAGGCGGGGCTGCCGCGAGAAGCGGTCTCGTATCTGGGGCCGGACCGTCGCGAACTCACGGAACTGCTCAGGCAGCGGCGCTTCGTCGACCTCGTGATCCCCCGCGGAGGCGAGGAGCTCAAGGAGTACCTCCTGGAGCACAGCAAGGTGCCGGTGATCTACGCCGCCGGCGGCAACTGCCACGTGTACATCGACGCCGCCGCCGACCTCGAGAAGGCCGTGCCGATCGTCGTCAACGCGAAGTGCCAGCGTCCCGGCGTGTGCAATGCCGCCGAGACGCTCCTCGTGCACCGCGACGTCGCGGCCGAGGTCCTGCCGCCGGCCGCGGAGGAGCTCACGCGCAGAGGGGTCGAGCTCGTCGTCGACAAGGCGGCGGCCGCGGCCATCGGCGACGCGTCGCTCAAGCGCGCCACGAAGACGCACTACGCCACCGAGTTCCTTTCGCTCAAGCTCGCCGTGCGCGTCGTCGACTCGCTCGACGACGCGCTCGACCACATCGCCACGTACGGCACCAGGCACTCCGAGGCCATCGTGACCGAGGATGTGTCGGCCGCCCGGCGCTTCACCGCCGGAGTGGATGCGGCCTGCGTCTACGTCAACGCGTCGACACGGTTCACCGACGGCGGTGAGTTCGGCCTCGGCGCCGAGATGGGCATCTCCACACAGAAGCTGCACGTGAGGGGGCCGATCGCTCTGCAGGAGCTCACGTGCGTCAAGTACGAGCTCTGGGGCGACGGGCAGGTGCGAGGCTGACCCGGTGACGGCTCTGCGACCCCGTCTCGGCGTGCTGGGGGGGAGCTTCGACCCTCCGCATCTCGCTCACCTGGCGATCGCCTCGGAGGCCGCTCACGCGCTGGCCCTCGAGCGGGTCCTCTTCGTGCCTGCGGCGGCGCCGCCGCACAAGGAGTCGGCGAAGCGGGCTTCGGCGCCCCTTCGTCTCGATCTCACGGGGCTGGCGGTGCTGGACGATCTGCGCTTCACCGTGTCCGGTATCGAGATCGACCAGGATCTCGTGTACACGAAGGACACGCTGGCGGCCCTTGCCGAGCACTGTCCGGGGAGGGACCTCGTCTTCATCATGGGGTCCGATTCCCTGCTCCAGTTCGAGACGTGGCGTGACCCCGAGGCGCTGCTCGCGACCTGTTCCATCGCGGTGGCGCCGCGTCCCGGTCACTCGCCGCAGGCCGTGGCCGCGGCGGCGGAGCGCTGGGGCGCCGACCGCTTCACGCTGCTCGCGGCTCCGCTGCTCGGCATCTCATCGTCGGACGTCCGGGCTCGTGTCGCCGCAGGCAGGCCGATCCGCTACCTCGTGCCGGCTCCGGTGGAGCGGCGCATCCACGAACTGGGCCTGTACCGGTGACGGCGATCGACCGCGAGACCGCGGAGCGGCTGATCGCCGGGCGTCTGAGCGCCAAGCGCCGGGAGCACGCCCATCGCGTGGCCGCCGAGGCGGTCGACCTGGCGAGGCGGTACGGCGCCGACCCCGCGGCGGCCGAGATCGCGGGTCTGCTGCACGACTACTGCCGCGAGCTCACCGAGGCCGAGACGCTGGCCGCGGCGGAGCGCTACGGGATACCCGTGGGGCCCGTCGAGGCGAGCCGGCCCAAGCACATCCTGCACGGGCCGGTCGCTGCGGCCGAGCTCAGCGCCGCGGGTCTCGACCGGAGCATCGCTCGGGCCATCGCGCTGCACACGGTCGGCGGTCCCGGCATGAGCGTGCTCGAGAAGTGCGTGTATCTCGCCGACTACGACGAACCGGGCCGCGACTTCCCCGGCGTCGACGAGGTGCGCGCCCTGGCGCGGGCCTCACTCGACGACGCCGTGGCGGAGGCGGCCCGGCTCACCCTCCTCGATATCATCGGTCGCGGTCGCGGGGTGGTGCCGTCGGCGCTGGCGTTGTACAACGAGAGCCATGCCGGCACGTAAGGGCTACAGAACCGACCGGCTGCGCCGCCGCCGCCGTTCGTCGGTCGAGCGTTCGCAGGCTTGGATGCTGTACGTTCTCGCCGCGGCCGTCGCGTTCGCCGCGGTACTCGGCGCATGGTATCTCGCGACCCGCTGGATCGGCGGCGAGCCGGTAGCCGAGCGGAGCGGCTATCTCGTCGCGATCGAACTCACGGGGGACGGAGGGGACGACCCGGTCGCGGCGCTGCTGGTCGTGCAGGACGCCGCCGGTTCCGACCCCGCCGTGTATCTGGTCCCACCCGATCTCCTTCTGGAGGGGCCGAACGGGGAGTACGTGTTCGCCGGTGACGCGATGGCGGCCGGCAGCCTTCACGAGGACCTCTCTCGAGTGGTGCGCGCGCCCGTCGACGCCGTCTATCGGGCGCCGGTGACCTCCCTGGGGCGGTGGAGTGGAGCGGAGCGACTGCAGGTCGCACTCGAGCAGCCTGTGGCGATCGACCTGGAGACGGGCAGCCGGGTGATCGAAGACGGCGACATGATCGCGACGGCCGACCTCCCGGCGCTGTTCGCGGCGACGGGCGCCGACCGGGAGGACGTCGTCAACCTCCAGGTCGCCCTGGTCGAGTCGGCGCTCGAGGCGGCGGCGCTGTCCACGGCCGGCGGGTCCTCGCCGCCGCCGGAGAGCCCCGGGGCGGCGTCGGCGACGCCGGGGCTGGGGCTCGCCGCGGTCGTCGACCGGATCACGTCGGGCGCGGCGGCGGTGGCGAGGTTCCCGGCCTGGACGAGGGTCGCCGAGGGCCAGTTCGCCTTCGTCCCCGACCCCGAGGGCGTCATGGCGGAGATCACGCGGCGGGCTCCCGAGTACGAGGCCGACGTGACCGTGCAGGTGCGCAACGGGAGCGGCCGCGTCGGCGTCGGCGAAGCCGCCGTCCAGCTGCTCTCCAGCCTCGACGTCAACCTCCCGGCGCCCCTCAACGCCGACAGCTTCTCGTACGAGCAGACGCAGATCCTCGCGGGTCCCGAGACCCTCCCGGTGGCCCGCGAGGTCCGTGCTATACTCGGCCGCGGCGTCGTCCTGGACGGCGCTGAACTGCCGCCGGCGACCGTCGAGGTCATCCTCGGAGCCGACTTCAAGGCGGCGCAACCGACACCGAAGGACCAGCCGTAGCCGCCGACGCCGAACTCATGAGCGTAGAACGCCTTGCGCGTGACATCGCCGCTCTCGCGGCCGGCAAAAAGGCCGAAGACATCGTCGTCCTTCAGATGGGCGACGTCGTCAGCTACACCGACTACTTCGTCGTCGTCACCGGCGCCAACACGCGCCAGACCAAGGCGATCGCCGACGAGGTGCAGATCAAGCTGCGGCCGGAGTGGCGGCCCGCGCGCGTCGAGGGCGAACGCGAGGCCGAGTGGATCCTCATCGACTACATCGACGTCGTCGTCCACGTGTTCACGACCACCGCGCGCGATTTCTACAGGCTCGAGACGCTGTGGGGCGACGT
>CAYTRM010000123.1:4223-7683 GCA_964440225.1 uncultured Thermoleophilia bacterium
ACGCAACGTGGCCTGGCGCCGGTGAGGCGGGTCGCCGCCCTTCGCCGTGCCGCTCTGTCGCATTCGCGAGACATGCTTCGCCGCGACTATTTCGCGCACTCGTCGCTCTCGGGGGCGAGCGTCAGCTCGCGGACGCGGCGCGCCGGGTACGGCCTCAGCGGATGTTCCCGGTGGTCGGTGGGGGAGGTCATCGCCTGGGGCAAGGCGGCGCGCGGGACTCCCGAGAGCGTGTTCAGGCGCTGGATGCGCTCCAGGTCCCACCGGCGCATCATCCTCGGCGCGCGCTGGCGCGATGCGGGGATCGGCTGCGCCCGCGGCGCCTACAAGGGCCTGCCCGGCGTCATCATGTACACCGTGGACGTCGGCCGCCGCGTCTACTGAGGGTACGGGCGTCACCTTCGCATTGACCACGCGTTCCTGCCGGGGGTAGGATACGAACACATGTTCGCATCCCGACGGCAGATCCTCCACCTCGACATGGACGCCTTCTTCGCCTCGGTCGAGCAGGCGCGTCGTCCCGAGCTGCGCGGCCTGCCGGTGATCGTCGGCGGCGAGCGCGGCGGCCGTGGTGTGGTCTCGGCCTGCTCCTACGAGGCGCGCGCCTACGGGGTGCACAGCGCGCTGCCCATCGCCCGGGCCGAGCGGCTCTGCCCGCACGGGGTGTTCCTGCCGGTCGACATGAAGGCCTACCTGGCGATGCATCGCTCCCTTGTGGAGTTGCTGGGGCGCTACACCGATCTCGTCGAGGTGGCTTCCATCGACGAGGCGTACCTCGACGTCACCGGGAGCCGGCGGTTGTTCGGCCCGCCGCGGACCATCGCCCACCGCATCCAGGAGCAGGTGTACGACGCTCACGGCGTCACCTGCTCCATCGGGCTCGGACCCACCAAGGTGCTGGCCAAGCTGGCCACCGGCCTCCACAAGCCGGCGGGTGTCGGCGAGCTCACCGCCGCCGACGTCCACGGCTGCCTGCGCGACCTGCCGGTGGGCGACGTCTGCGGCATCGGGCCGGTCACGCAGGAGCGGCTCGCCGCTCTCGGTCTGACCACGATCGGGATGGTGCAGGCCGTTCCCTTCCCGCTGCTCGCCGCGGCTTTCGGCAGCGGCGCTCAGGGTCTGCGCCAGCTGGCACTGGGTCACAGCCTCTCGCCGGTGCGCAGCGAGCGGCCGCTGCCGAAGTCGATCGGGCGCGAAGTCACCTTCGGCGACGACGTCAACGACCCCGGCCTTCTGCGCGCGACGCTGCTCTCGCTCACCGATCACGCCGTCGCGGAACTGCGGCGCAAGGGGCTGGCGGCGCGCACCGTGGCGCTCAAGGTGCGGTTCTCCACGTTCCACACGGTGAGCAGGCGCCGCACGCTGGCGCTGCCGGCCGCCGCCGCGCGGCCTCTCTACGAGACGGCCGCGGCGCTGCTGGACGAGCTCGATGTCGGGGCGCGCTGGGTGCGCCTGGTCGGCGTGAGCGTGAGCGGTTTCACCCACAACGCCTTCCAGCTCACGCTCGACGACGGCTGGCGCGAGGTCGCGCTCGGCGAGGCCGTCGACAAGGTGCGCGAGAAGTACGGGTTCAAGGCGCTCACGCTCGCCGGCGGCGCCCTTGCGCGCGGGCGCCTCGAGCGGGAGTCGCCGGCGCGGTCCTTTCACCCCGGTCCGCCGGAGCCGGACGGGCCGGCGGGGGCCGTGCGTGAGACGTCCTGAAGGGAGGCCGCCCGAGGCGCCTCCGACCGCGGGCCCTGTGCTAGACTTCATCCTTCCGACAGGACACGACCGGTCGCTCGCGCGCCCGTGCGCGGGGTACCGGCGAAAGACACACGAGGAGACCCCGGATGAACGACCCAGGCAAGATCAGGAACATCGCTCTCGTCGGCCACCGCGGTACCGGCAAGACGTCGCTGTTCGAGGCGCTGTTGTTCGGCGCCGGTGCGATCACTCGTCTGGGCTCCGTTGCCGACGGCACCACCATCTCCGACTGGGACGAGGACGAGAAGAAGCGCCAGATGAGCCTGTCGGCGGGTCTGGCGCACATCGACCGCGGCGGTCTCTCGTTCAACCTCATCGACACGCCGGGCGACTCCAGCTTCCTCGCCGATGCGATCGCCGCCTTGCTCGTCGTCGAGACGGCGCTTGTGGTCGTCAACACCGTCGTCGGCGTCGAGGTCCAGACGGAGCGCCTGTGGGATCGCGCCGACGCCGGCGGCCTCGGCCGGGTCATCGTCTGCAACATGCTCGACCGTGAGCGCGCCGACTTCGACCACGCGGTCGCCGCGCTGCAGGAGTCGTTCGGCGCGCAGGTCGTTGCCGTACAGCTGCCCATCGGGTCGGAGCACGAGTTCTCCGGTGTGGTCGACCTTCTGGCGATGAAGGCCTACGTCTACGCCGGCGGCAAGGCCGCCGAAGCCGACATCCCCGCGGAGCTGGCCGACGCCGCCGCCGCGGCCCGCGACAAGCTCATCGACGCGGTCGCGAGCACCGACGACGATCTCGCCGAGAAGTACCTCATGGAGGAGGAGATCACGGCGGCCGAGCTGCAGGGCGCCTTTTCCGCCGCCGTCGCCGGGGCGCAGCTGTTCCCCGTGGCGTGCGTGTCCGCGACCGCGAACGTCGGCGTCGACCGCCTGTTCGAGGTCCTGGCGCTGGCGCCGTCGCCGGCCGACGTCACGGCGCCGCCGGTGCAGCGCGGCGACGCGGAGGTCCAGCTCGAGTGCGACCCCGCACAACCGGCCGTCGCCCTGGTGTTCAAGACCCTGGCCGACCCCTTCAGCGGCCACGTCAACGTGTTTCGCGTGTTCCAGGGCACCGTCAGCAGCGACAGCCAGCTGCACGCGGGCCGCGACGGCCACAAAGAACGTCTCGGCCAGCTGCTCAAGACCATGGGCAAGGACAGCAAGCCGAGTGACGCCCTCGTCGCCGGCGACATCGGCGCGATCGCCAAGCTCAAGGAAGTCGTCACCGGCGACACGCTCTGCGCGGAGGCCGAGACCGTGAGCTTCGCGCCCATCGCCTTTCCCGCGCCGCTCATGAGCTTCGCCATCACGGCCAAGAGCAAGGGCGAGGAGGACAAGGTCATCACCGCCCTCAGGCGTCTCTCCGAAGAGGATCCGATGCTCGAGGTGCACCACGACGACCAGACCGGCGAGATGATCGTCGGCGGCATGAGCCAGGTGCACGTCGAGGTCACCGTGGAGCGCATGCGCCGCCGCTTCGGCGTCGAGGTCGAGCTCAAGCCGCCGCGGGTCCCCTACCGCGAGACGATCAAGGGCACGGCGAAGGCCGAGGGCAAGCACAAGAAGCAGACGGGCGGCCGCGGGCAGTTCGGCGATGTGTGGGTCCGGATGGAGCCGCAGGACCCGGGCGTGGAGGAGAACGAATTCGTCAACGCCGTCAAGGGCGGCTCGGTGCCCACCAACTTCATCCCGGCGGTGGAGAAGGCCAAGGAGCTGATGCCGTCGCTGGGCAGGGT
>CAYTRM010000124.1:0-7677 GCA_964440225.1 uncultured Thermoleophilia bacterium
GCGGTCGCCGCCGCCGTGCTGCTGCTTCGCGGCGGCGACGCGGACGAGGCCGCCGCCGACAAGTCGGGCGGAGGCGGCGGGGCGACCACCGCCGCAAGCCCGAGCCCTACGCCGACCCAGCCGCCGCCCGAGGTCTGGGTGGCGAGCAAGAGCGATCCCGTGCGTGTCTGGATCGGCGGCGACTCCATGGGCGGCGAGCTCGGCTGGGCGCTCGATCCGCTGCTGCGGGGCGCCAGGGTCTTCAAGCCGATCACCTTCTACAAGGAGTCGTCCGGGATCTGCCGGTACGACTTTTACGACTGGGGCAAACAGGCGGGGTCCGTCGTGCGCAGCGCCAAGCCCGATGCGGTCGTCATCATGATGGGCACCAACGACACCCAGTCGGTGTGGCAGGACGGCGAGTGGATCCCCTACGGCAAGGTGGCCTGGAAGAAGGCCTACGAACGCCGGGTCGGCGAGATCATGGACATCATGCTCGAGGGTGACGCGCGAAGAGTGTACTGGGTCGGCATGCCGATCATGGGGGAGGGCTGGCGCAACTCCCGCATGCGGTTCATCAACAAGGTGTTCGAGAAGCAGGCGGAGGAGCGGCCCGGCGTGACGTACGTCGACATCTGGGATCTGTACGCCGACGAGAGCGGCGGCTTCGACGCGTCCCTGCGCCTCGGCGACGGGGTGCACTTCACCGTCGAAGGCCAGGAGATGCTCGGCAAGCACGTCTACAAGCTGATCAAGCGGGACTGGCTGCCGGCCGGCGCGGAGGCGCCGGACTCGTCGCCTTCGCCGACCGCCTCTCCGGACGCCTCCTCGATCTGACGCCCGTCACGCCGCAGCGGGTGGTTCGCGGCGTGGCCGGACGCGGATAATGGAAGGACCATGATCGCGTTCTTCGCCACAGTCCCGGGTCACGTGCTCGACGACGCCAAGCGGCCGCTGTTCCTGCTGCTCGTCGGGTTCATCCTCACGTTCCTGGTCGCCCGCCTCAACACGCGGCTCACGCGCGCGCACGGCCGCTCGCACCTGCGCATCGGCAGCGTCGTCACGCCGGGCGGTCTGCACATCCACCACTCCGTCTTCGGCATCATCGGCATGATCGTGGCCGGCATCCTCGCGTTCGCGCTTCAGCCGGGCAGCCCGTGGCTCGAGGTCCTCGCCTTCTTCTTCGGCGCCGGCGCCGCTCTGACGCTCGACGAGTTCGCCCTCATCCTGCACCTCGAGGACGTGTACTGGACGGGCGAGGGGCGCAAGAGCATCGACGCCGTCATCCTGGGTCTGACCTTCATCACCCTGCTGCTGACCGGCCTCCTGCCGAGAAGCATCAGCGAGGTCGGGGACTACGTCATGATCACGCGCTGGGTGGGCTCGGCGCTCATCCTGTTCGGGGCCGTCTTCGTCGTCCTCTGCTACCTGAAGGGCAAGCTGTTCATCGGGACCGTCGGAATCTTCGTGCCGGCGGTGGCGCTGATCGGCGCGCTGCGCCTCGCCAAACCCGGCTCGCCGTGGGCCCGGCGGCAGTACGCGGGGAGCCCGGTCAAGCTCGAGCGGGCGCGGCGCCGGGACGAGCGCTTCCACCAGAAGTGGGAGCGCCGCAAGCACCGGCTCTGGGACCTGATCGGAGGCAAACCGCAGCTGTCGCTCCCCCTGACGCGCCGCGACGAGCCGCGCGACGACGACCGCGGCGCCGGCGGCGGGTCGCCGGGCTCGTCCGGTGGAGGCGCTCCCTGAGGACCGCCGCCGGCGCCGCGCTCTCGAGAGCCGGCGCCGCGCGAGAAGGTCTGCCCCGGCTCCGCCGCGGGCTCAGCGGGCCGGCGGCGGCTCGTCGTCGCCGGGCGCCGGCAGTCCCGCGGCGAACGCGGTGAGGACCAGTTCATAGATGACGAGCGCGAGCACCACGGCGAGGATGGCCGCCAGGGAGCCGGCGACGAAGAAGAGCGCCAGCACGGCCGCGGCGACTCCGCCGAGGCGCAGGGCGTCGAGGTGGCTCGCAAGCCAGAGGCCGGCGCCGGTCTCCGGTGAGGAGAGGTCGGAGGCGACGCCGAACAGCTTGGCGAACCCGCGGCCCATGGCCCGGACCCACGAGGGGCGGGCGGCGAGGAGCGTGGCGACCGCCACGACGACCCCCGCCACCGCCACCCAGACGAAGAAGCCGTTCAGGGTGTCGATCGCCGACCGGACTATCGAGCGTGCTACGGCCGCGCCGCCCTTGCCGCCGACCGCGCCGGCGACCGCCCCCTCGATCTGTCGCTCGATCACGCGCGCGACGACGAACGCGACGAGCGCGCCTATCCCCAACTGGAGCGCGGTGCGGCGCCTGCGGACCGAGACGAGCAGCGCGGCGGCCACGAGAGCGACCGCGATCGCGACCACGAGGATGACGAGGTCGTTGAAGAGCCGCAGCGCCTGCTTGGCCTCGTAGCCCTGGTCTCCCCGCAGAAGGGTGACCGAGGCGAAGTCGGCCGGCAGCTCGCGGCCGAGGGCGTCCTGCAGCAGGACGCGGATCTGGTCGGGCGCCGTCCCGGGGTCGATCGCCGGCAGTCGCACGTCCTTGCCGAGCAACTGCGGGATCCGGTCCTCGAGCTTCTGCAGCGCCACGGCCACGAGCGGCAGCAGGTTGAGCCGCACGTCGTTGCGACCCACGGTCACGTAGGGGTTCTCGTCCCGTAGGGCGGTGAGGAGCTGGCGGTGGCCCAGACGGTTCACGTCGACCCAGATCTCCCGGGCCAGGTCGCTCCCGAGGAACTCGTCGATCTCGCCGACGAGAAAGCTCCTCAGCTCGGCGGTGAGCGGAGCCGCGAGCACCTTGGCGTCGGCCGGAAGGGCGTCCTCGATGCGGCGCTCAAGATCGGCGACCTCGACGGCCTTGTCGGTGACGAAGACGCTGACCGAGCGCCTCACCTCGGGATCGTCGGCGATCGGCGCCACCAGCCTGACGTAGGTGTCGGTGTCGAACACCAGGCTCCGCGACCAGAGGGCGACCACGCTGACGCTCACCGTGACGAGGGCCATGATGACGAGCAGGAGGGCGAGCCACGAGCGCACCTTCAAGCCGCGGCGAACGGGCGGCTCGTCCTCGGCAGGCTCGAGGGCGCCGGTGACGGCGGTCGAGCCGCCGGCGCCCCGACCGGCGTCTCCGCCTTGTGCGCCGGTCAACGCGTCGTCGGCGAGGGGGCTCACATCGGCCGGTCCAGTGGCGGCTTCGTCCGGCGGGGTCGTGCCTGCCCCGGCGTCCACGGCGGGAACGAACGGGGCGGTGGGCAGGCCGGCCGGGCTCTCCGCGGGTGCGCTGCCGGCGTTGCCGGACTCCTCGGCGCCGGTGCCCGCGCCGCCGTCTCCGGCTGTCGGCTTGGCCATCGCATCCTCCCTCATCGCGGCTCGAGCGCTCGGCCGCGCCTTCGGCCGACTCCCGCAGTGTCCGTCCTGGACGTTGCGGCGCGACGGCGACTCACGCTCGCTGGTCGCGATCGAGCCGGCACCGACCGGCGCGTCCGGGTCACTGACGACGGTGCCCGCGAGCCCGGGGCGAGAAACACGCGGGCCGTACCGGGCTCCGACCGACGCGCGGGGTCAGCCGCGAGAGCCCGACGCCGCGGCGATCGCGCGTCCGAGCCGGCCGGCGCCGTCGGCCAGCGCCGCCTCTCCGTAGAGGCTGAAGGCGAGCCGCAGACCGCGGTCGTCGCCGTCGGTGCAGAAGCGCGATCCGGGGGCGAACGATACGCCGTGCCGCTCGGCGTGCGGCAGGAGCGCCGTGGCCGTCAGTCCCTCGGGGAGCTCGACCCAGACGAAGAACCCGCCGGCCGGCTTGGTGAAGCGGCAGCCCGCGGGCAGCGCTTCGCGCAGCGCCGCCACCAGCGCGTCGCGGCGCGCCGCATACGCGTGGCGCAGCTTCGCCACGTGCTCGTCGTAGACGCCGGCCTCGAGAAGCGCCGCGACCACATGCGCCGAGAACTGGCTCGTGCACCCGCCGCTCTCGAGCATGCCGGCGCCGGCCAGGCGCTCGCGCAGGTCCGCACGAGCCGTGATCCACCCCAGGCGGAGGCCCGGCGCCAGGGACTTCGAGAACGAGCCGAGCCGGACGACCGGCGCCTCCGCGTCGAGAGCCCACAGCGGCGGCGGCGCGGGTCCGTCGTAGGCGAGCTCGCGGTACACGTCGTCCTCGACCACGACCAGGTCGTGCTCGCGGGCCACGGCGAGAAGGCGACGCCGCCGCTCGGGCGGCAGGGACACCCCGGCGGGATTGTGAAAGGTCGGGATGGTGTAGAGGAGGCGGGCCGTCTTGCCTGAGGCTCGCACCTGCAGGAGCGTCGCCTCGAGAGCATCCACGTCGAGCCCTTCGCCGTCGAGCGGCACGCCGGCGAGCCCCACGGGGTGGTCGCGGACGATCCCGAGGGCAAGGCTGTAGGTGGGCGACTCGACGAGGACGACGTCGCCCGGCCGCGTGAGCATGGTGACGACCTGGTCGAGCGCCTGCGAGTTGCCGCCGGTGATGAGGATCTCGCCGGCGTCGGCGTCACGGTCTTCGCGCGCGGCTATGCGGCGGGCGACGGCTGCGCGCAGGGAGAGCGGACCTTCGTTCGCTCCGTACGACAGGGCGGCCGCGCCCTCGGCGCCGAGCGCCGCCGCGGCCGCGTCACGCACCAGCCCGACCGGCAGCAGCGACGGGTCGGGCTCTCCGAACGCGAACTCGACGAACCCGTCGCGGAGGGTGTTCTGGGTGAATGCCGGTGACTCGTGCATGACGCCATGATACGGGATGGGACGACTGTGAGGCGCCGGCGGCGAACCCCGGCTGGCGGCGGGTCGTCCCTTTCCCTAGACTGAGCGTGGACGCGCCTGCATGCTATTTCCAACGATCACATTCGCCGCCTTCTTCCTGCTGGTCTTCCTCGGGAACTGGCTGCTCATGCCTCGAGCAGCCCTGTGGAAGCCGTTCATGCTGCTGGTCAGCCTCGTCTTCTACGGCTGGTGGGAGTGGCGCTTCGTCCTGCTCCTCGTGCTCAGCGCTCTCGCCAACCAGTTCTTCGCCCGGCTGATCGACCGGACGCCGCCGGGAGCCGCTCGCAAGTGGGCTCTCGCCGGCGCCGTGGCCGCCAACCTCGGCGTGCTGGGCTGGTTCAAGTACTACGGGTTCTTCGTCACCTCGGCCGTCAACTTCCTCGGCGCCTTCGGGCTCAACGCCGACCTGCCTCTGCTGCGGATCGTCCTCCCGATCGGCATCTCGTTCCTCACCTTCCGCGTGCTGAGCTACGTGATCGACATCTATCGCGGGAGCCTGCGGCCGGCCTCCCTCCTCGACTTCGCCGTGTACGTCGCCTTCTTCCCGTACATCGCCGCCGGGCCGATAGCGCGCGCCTCCGAGTTCCTGCCCCAGCTTCTGTCGCCGCGCGACCCCCGGCGGATCGACACGTCGCGCGCCTTCATCCTCATCTTCGCCGGTCTCGTGAAGAAGATGCTGATCGCCGACTACCTCGCCACTCACCTCGTCAACGGGGTGTTCACGACGCCGGGCCAGTACTCGTCGCTGGAGGTGCTGCTGGGCATCATCGGCTACTCGGTGCAGATCTACTGCGACTTCAGCGCCTACGCCGACATCGCCATCGGCGTCTCGCTTCTGCTCGGGTTCCAGCTGCCGGACAACTTCAACGCCCCGTACACGGCTGCGTCGGTGCAGGACTTCTGGCGCCGCTGGCACATCACCCTGTCACGCTGGCTGCGCGACTACCTCTACATCCCGCTGGGCGGCAACCGCAAAGGACGTGCGCGCACGTACGTGAACCTCATGATCACCATGGTGCTCGGAGGGCTCTGGCACGGCGCCGGCTGGCCGTTCGTCTTCTGGGGCTTCCTCTACGGCGGCGCGCTCGTCGTGGAACACGCGCGCGTCGACCGGCGCCGCGACCGCGCGGCGCGGCTGCGGCGGGATCGAGGGCAGCTCGCGGCCATCGCCGCGTTCGAGGGCCTCGCCGACGCCGCCCCGCCCGCCGACCGGCCACCGGGCGGGGCGGCGCCGGCGGCCGCAGGTCCCCCGGCGCTCGAGTACGACAGGCGTCCCTGGCGCGGCGCGGTGTGGCCGCGCATCGGCGTGTTCGCCTTCGTGACCTTCGCCTGGGTCTTCTTCCGCTCCGACACCTTCAGCGCCGCGCTCGCCGTGCTGGCCCGGCTCTTCCAGGACTGGGGCGGGATCGGCGCCGCGGTCACCCCCGGCGTCTTCCTCGCCATCGGGGTCGGCATCGGCATGCAGTACGTCCCCAAGTCCGTGTGGCAGCGTGGTGAGGCCGGCCTGTCGGTGCTCAACCCGGTCGTCCAGGGGTTCGTGCTCGCCGTCGGCTTCATGCTTCTCGACATCCTCGGCCCGGTCGGTCCGGCCGCCTTCATCTACTTCGGGTTCTGATGGCCGACGACCGCCGCACAGACGACAGACTGCCCTATGGGCGTCGCCGGCGCACGGCGGCGAGCGCGCTTGTCGCGATCCTCGTCGCGATGGCGCTCGGCGCCCTGTTCAACGCGCCGGCCATGAAGAAGACGGCGCTCGAGCTGCCGTTCGGCGGGGAGCGCAGCTTCAGGCTCGCGGTGCTCGACCCGCTCGCGGCCGTGAGTCACTGGCTCTTCCTTGACCGGCCGGCGAAGCTCACCGCGGGTCTGCTCGGCAAACCCGACCCCGGACCGACGGCCGCGCCGGCCGTCGCCGAGACGACTCCGACCCCCGAGCCGAGTCGCACCGGCCCCCCCAAGCCTCCCCCCGGCGAGAGGCCGGTGCGCACACCGTACAAGGGGCATCCGATGCATCTCTACATCGCCGGCGACTCGATGATGGGGCTTCCGGGGATGGCGCTCGTCAATCTGTCCAACAAGACCAGGCTGATCAAGCCCCTGCTCGACTACAAGATCTCGAGCGGGCTCAGCCGGCCGGATTTCTACAACTGGCCGGCGCAGCTCGAGGCGCAGGTCAAGAAGTTCGACGCGGGCGCCGTCGCCGTGATGTTCGGCGCCAACGACAACCAGGCTGTGCAGACGGCCTCGGGCAAGGTGTATCAGTTCGAGACCGCCGGCTGGAAGAAGGAGTACCGGCGTCGCGTGGCAGACGTCATCCGGCTGCTCTTCGACAGCGGCGCGAAGCGCATCTACTGGCTGGGGCAGCCGATCATGCCCGACGCGACGTACAATCGACACATCAAGGTGCTCAACGAGATCTACCGCAGTGAGGCCGAGAAGGTCCCGGGGGTCGAGTACATCGACGCGTACAAGCTGTTCTCCAACGCAAGCGGAGCCTACGCGCAGTACCTGCGAGACGCCGGCGGCGAGATGCAGAAGGTCCGCGAGGCCGACGGCGAGCATCTCACCTACGCGGGTGGGCTGCGCCTCGCCGAGGCGGTGATCGCCGCCATCAAGAAGGAGTGGTTCGCCGGCAAGCCGGACGCCAAGGCGGGGGAGACGTCGCCGCCGGCGACGGCCAGCCCGGCGCCCTGACGCCGGGATCGCGGGGGCGGCTGCGTCGCCCGCGACCGCTGGTGTAGCATCGCCGCAGCAGTCGGGGCCGCAACGCCGGCCCTGTGACCCGGTGACCCACAGGCGGCAGCGTGCTCTTCCCCACGATCACGTTCGCGATCTTCTTTCTCGTCGTCTACGCGGCAAACTGGCTGCTCATGCCCCGGCTGCGGCTCTGGAAGTGGTTCATCATCG
>CAYTRM010000125.1:0-7639 GCA_964440225.1 uncultured Thermoleophilia bacterium
CGTGCACATCGAGCAGTCGTTGGTGGGGAAGGTCTTGTCGAGCTGCGCCATGTGGCCGCCCAGGGCCGGAGCCCTCTCGACGAGGTAGACCTTGTATCCCCCCTCCGCCAGATCGAGCGAGCACTGGATGCCCGCGATGCCGCCGCCGACGACCAGCGCGGCACCGGTGGACTTGGGTGGTGTACCCGACATACGCACTCCTTTGCGATACGCGGCAGGCCCAACGACAGTGGGGTGACGACGGACTCAACGGCCCACATGGGTGGACATGATTATACGCGTTCGATTGTGTGCGAGTCCACACGGGCAGGGCGCGCGCGCGAGCGCGCCGTGGGCGCGCCGCCGGCACCGTGGTAGAGTGGCCGCTACCAAAACGTTTTGCGGCACGAAAGGGGCGCTGTCAGCCATGGTCGCCGACCTCATCCTCACGAACGGTCACGTGTACACGGTCGACGCGGCGCGTTCGCGGCACCAGGCGGTCGCGATCGCCGGCGGGCGCATCCTCGCACTTGGCGGCGCCGCCGAGATCGCCGCGCTGCGCGGGCCGCGGACCCGGGTCGTCGACCTCGGCGGCCGCCTCGTGCTCCCCGGCTTCGTCGACTCGCACCTGCACCCGAAGTACTGCACCGCCGAGCTCTACGAGGCCGACCTCTCCGCGTGTCACTCGGTCCAGGACTGCGTCGACGTCGTGCAGCGGTTCGCCGCCGCCCGCCCCGAGCTGCCGGCGATCCGCGGCAACGGCTGGTTCCCGACCGAGGTCCCCGAGGCCGAGATGACGGCGGCGGCCATCGACGCCGTGGTCGCCGACCGCCCCGTCTCACTCTTCGACGACAGCCAGCACTCCCAGTGGGTGAACACGGTCACCCTCCGGCGGATGGGTCTCGGCCGCGACGAGCCGGGCTGGGACGGCGCCGTCGTCGAGCGACTGCCCGACGGTTCACCGTCGGGCCTGCTACGGGAGGCGTGGCCGTGGGTGGAGGCGGCGCTGCCGCAGTACGACGCCGCCGCGACGACCGCCGCGCTCCTGCACTTCCAGCGCGGGACCGCGGCGCGGTACGGTCTGACCCTGATGCACGAGGCGGGGCTCCTCCGCGGCGACGCGATGTTCGCCGCCTACCGCGACCTCGAGGAGCGCGGTGAGCTCACGGCGCGGTACTGCATCTCGTTCGAGCTGGATCCCGGCCGCCCGGCGGCGGAGCTGGTGGCCGAGGCGGTGGAGGAGCGGGCGCGAGTAGCCGCCACGCCCGTTGCCGCCGACGCGCCCGCCGCCGCCGCGCCCGCCGCCGCGCCCGCCGCCGCGCCCGCCGCCGCGCCCGCCGCCGCCGCGCCCATCGGCGCCGCCGGCCCCTTGGTCCGCACGCGCACGGTCAAGCTCTTCACCGACGGCGTGATCGAGTCACACACCGGTTACCTCGCGGAGCCGTACGCCGACCGGCCCGGCTTTCGCGGCGCCCCCGTCTGGGAGCCGGAGCTGCTGGTCGAGGCGTCGGTGGCCGCGGCCGCGGCCGGCTTCCAGCTGCACTATCACTCGATCGGCGACGCGGCGACGTCGCTCAGCCTCGACGCGATCGCCGCCGCGCGCCCGGGCGGCCGCAGCGAGGACGCGCGCGACATCCTCACGCACCTGCAGCTGGTCGACCCGCGCGACTACGCGCGCATGGCCGCGCTCGGTGTGACCGCCGCGACCCAGCCGTACTGGTTCGCGAAGGACCGCCTGTACGACACCGCGATCTACCGCCCGTTCCTCGGCGAGGAGCGGGCCGCGCACCAGTACCCGATGCGGAGCTTCTTCGACCACGGCATCCTCGTGACGGCGGCGAGCGACTTCCCGGTCTCGCCGCCGCCGGATCCGCTGCTCGCCATCCAGCGCGGCGCGCTCCGTCGCGACCCGCTGGTCCCGGAGACCAGCTCGGAGCTGTGGCCGGAGGAGGCCGTGAGCGTGGAGCAACTGGTGGCCGCGTTCACGATGAACGGCGCCCGCGCCAACTTCCTCGAGGCCGAGACCGGCTCACTCGAGGTCGGTAAGTCGGCGGACCTGATCGTCCTCAGCGAGGACATCCTCGCGCTGCCGCCCGAGCTCATTCACGAGGCCGAGGTGCGGCTCACGCTGTTCCGCGGAGCGCCGGCCTACGCCGCCGCGGAGTACGCGGGGCTGGTCTGAGGCGGACGGACGGGCTCGGTCCGCGGAAGCAGCAGGGGGGATGGGGTCGCGGCAGGCTCGTTCGATTTGGGTTCGAGCCCATATTCTGCGAGTCCGCGGAAGCAGGGGGGATGGGGTCGCGGCAGGCTCGTTCGATTTGGGTTCGAGCCCAAATTCTACGAGTCGGCGTACGAGGGGTGGCGCTGCCGCTCCGGCCTGGCGGGAGGCAGAGCGTCGGCGCCGGCGCAGGCCCCGGCGGGAGGCAGAGCGTCGGCCTCAGCGGGCCGTCGACTCGCGTTCGATCAGGGAGACGGGGATGACGCGGCGCGGCTGGGCGGGCGTCACGCCGCGGACGAGGTCGATCAGCAGCCGTGCAGCCTCGCGGCCGTGCTCGTCTGAGTTGTAGTCGAGCGTCGTCATCGGCGGCGAGCTCGTGGCGCCGCGCCCGAAGTCGGAGGGGCCGACCACCATCACGTCCGCCGGCACGCGCACGCCCCTCTCGGCCGCGACGCGCAGCACCCAGAGGGCCGGCAGCTCGGCGATGCCGACGACGGCGTCGGGACGCGCCTCCGGCGCGAGCACCCGCTCCGCGGCCTCGCGCAGGGCCGCCTCGGTGTCCTCCGCGACGATCTCAAGACGCGGGATCCGGCCCGTCTCGTCGCACCAGGCGAGGTAGGCGCGGATGCTCGCCTGCGTCCAGTACTCGGTCGTCATCCAGGTGACCGCGGCGATGCTGCGGGCGCCGCGCGCCGCGAGGTGGTCGAGAATGAGGCGCGTCGCCGCGTCGGCGTCGTTGTCGGTCCAGAAGCCCTGGTCCGGCGCGTCGGGGTCGCGACCGACGGTGACGCAGGGCAGGCCGCGCGCGCGGAGCGCGCGCAGGTTCGGGTCGCCGGTCACCGGGTCGACGACGATGGCGCCGTCGAGGAGCAGCCGCTCCCAGAACATCCCCGAGTCGCTGTCCGGCACGACGACCATGGCGAAGTGCTCCTCCATCGCCGTCTGGGTCGCCGCGTTCACCACGCGGAAGTAGTACTCCATCTCGGCGAACGGCACCGCTCCGCCGGTCACGTTCGTCAGGCACAGGGCGAGCACCCCGGTCCCGGCGGCCTTGAGGCTGCGAGCGCCGGGGTGCGGCGTGTAGCCGAGGCGCGCGGCCGCTTCGCGCACGCGCTCGCGCGTGCCCGCCGAGACGGGGCGCTGCCCGCCGAGGGCGTGCGACACGGTCGTCGGCGAGACGCCCGCCAGGCGGGCGACGTCCTTGATGGTCGCGGTCTTCGACACGGCGGGCGGCTCCCTCGGTACTTGCGTGAGGCGGGGCGAGTCTATGCCATGATTGGATTCGCAGCCAAATCGTTTTGCAGGCCGGGTCGGCGACAGCGAGGGGGGCCGTGATCGTGCTCAGGGAGTCCATGCTCGGACGAAGGAAGTGCGCGCTCGTCGCCCTCACCGCAGTGGTGCTGGCGGCGGCGATCCTGGCGTTGGCCCAGGCCGGCGGGCCGCCGCCGGCCGCTGCCTCATCTGCCTCGCCTTCGCCGGCCGCGGACGAGGTCGTGCTGCGCATCGGCTGGACCGCCGACCCCGACAACCTGAGCCCGTTCACCGGGGTCGAGACGGCCACCGCCGAGGTGCTGTACCTCACCTACGACCGCCTGTTCGGCTTCGGCCTGGAAGGCAAGCCGATCCCGCAGCTGGCCACCGAGCTGCCCACGACGGAGAACGGCGGCATCTCGCCCGACGGCCTCACGTGGACGGTCCACCTCCGGCCGGGCGTCAAGTGGCAAGACGGTGAGCCGCTGACGGCCGAGGACGTCGCCTTCACCTACAACCTCATCATCGACAACAGGCTCACGTCGTACCTGCAGGCGGTCAAGGACATCAAGAAGGTCGAGGCCGTCGACGACACGACGGTGCGCTTCACCATGTCGGCACCCAAAGCGGACATGCTCTACGTGGTCGTGTACGTCCTGCCCGAGCATGTGTGGAGCAAGGTCAAGCCGTCCGCGCTCGAGCGCAGCTCCGCCAACGAGACCCCCATCGTCGGCAGCGGACCCTTCCAGATCACGTACTTCAAGCGCGGCGACTACACCGATCTCCAGCGCAACCCCGGGTACTGGGGCAACGACGTGGAGGGCTGGGGCCGGCCCAAGGTGGACCGGATCCTCTTCCAGGCGTACACGAACCCCGACACGATGGCCCAGGACCTGCGCACCGGCGCCGTCGACGCGGCGCAGGGCGTACCCTCCGCCCAGTTCTCCGGGTTGCAGGACGACCCGACGGTCAAGGCGATCGACTACAACTACTTCAACTGGGACTACGTCGACTTCAACTGCTACGACGGCCCCGAGTCGGGGGGGAACCCCGTGCTCCGCGACCCGGCGTTCCGCGTCGCGCTCGACTACGCCATCGACCGCGAGCGCATCGTGCAGCTCGTGTACAACGGCCGCGCCAGGCCCGGGTACACGATGATCAACGCCGACACGTGGCGCGACCCCGACTTCCACTGGGAGCCGCCGGCGGACGTCATGCGGTCCTTCGACCCCGCGAAGGCCGAGGAGTTGCTGGACGCGGCCGGCTACAAGGACACGGACGGTGACGGCGTCCGCGAGGACAAGCAGGGCAAGCCCATCACGCTGCGGCTGTGGGCGCTGGCCGAATCCACCTCCACCCAGGGCGAGGGCAAGCTCCTCGCCGGGTGGTTCGAGGACGTCGGCCTCAAGATCCGCTTCGAGGTCGTCGACAACGGTGTGGCCAGCGACGCGATGTATGCGTGGAAGGGCGACTCGCCGGCCCCCGACTACGACATGATCCTGTGGTTCTGGGACGGCTACTACGACCCCGGCTCGACGCTGCAGTGCTTCACCACCAGCCAGGTCGGCTGGTGGAACGAGGTCTACTGGTCGAACGCCGAGTACGACCAGCTCTGCGAGCAGCAAGGGCGGGAGCTCGACGCGCAGACGCGCGCCGAGCAGATCTGGCGCATGCAGGAGGTGATGTACGCCGAGAACCCGCAGAACGTGCTCACGTACTTCGACTACCTGCAGGCCGTGAACACGGAGAGGTGGGAGGGCTGGACGCCGTACTACGGCGAAGGCGGCCCCGTCTTCTACAACGGCATGATCCAGAGCTACATCAACGTGGGGCCGAAGGCGGCCGCCGAGGGCGCAGCCTCGGGCGGCGGCAGCAGCCTCGGCATCGTCATCGGTGTCGTCGTGGCGGCGGTCGCCGTGGTCGTCGTGCTGGTCGTGTGGCTGCGGCGTCGCGGCGCCGGCCGGGCGGAAGAAGTCTGAGGCCCGGCCGCCACGCGAGTCAGGCGCCGACGGTCGTCTCCGTGCCGGCGCTGCCGGCCGGCGGCAGGGTGAAGAAGAGGGTGGCGCCCTTGCCGACCTCGGCCTCGGCCCAGACGCGGCCGCCGTGGCGGCGCACGAGCCGCTGCACGATCGCGAGGCCGATGCCGTCGCCCTCGAACTCGTCGGCCGCGTGCATGCGCTGAAAGGCGCCGAAGAGGTGGCCGGCGTGGCGCATGTCGAAGCCGGCGCCGTCGTCGCGGACGTAGAAGGCGCGCTCGCCGCCTGCGTCCAGCGCGCCGACCTCCACGTGCGCCGTCTCGTGGCGGCCCGTGAACTTCCAGGCGTTGTCCAGCAACTCGCGGAGGATCAGGCGCACGAGCGTCGTGTCGGCGTCGGCGGTGAGGCCGGGCTGCACGGTCAGATCCAGCGTCCGGTGAGGTTGCTCCGCCCGCAACTCGGCGCCGACACGCTCTGCGAGGGCGCCGATGTCGCAGGGTTCGCGGATCATGTCGCGGCGGGAGACGCGCGAGAGCCCCATCAGGTCGTCGATGAGCTGTCCCATGCGCTGCGCTGCCTGCCGCACCCGCCCGAGATGCTCGAGGTCCGCCTCGGTCAGTCTGTCTCCGCAGTCTTCGACGACGATGGCGCTGAAGCCGTCGATGGTGCGCAGCGGCGCGCGCACGTCGTGCGAGATGGAGTAGGCGAAGGCCTCCAGCTCGCGGGTCGCGGCGTCGAGCTGCTCGGTGCGGCGCTCGACGCGCTCGGCGAGCTCGGCGTTGAGGCGGCGGATCTCCGCCTCGGCCAGGGCGCGCTGGGTGACGTCCTGCGCCGAGCCGTACACGCGAACGACCGCTCCGCCCACGTCCCGGTCCACGTCGGCGCGGACGTCGAGATGCCGGACGCTGCCGTCGCCGCGCACGATGCGGAAGGTGGTGAGTGCGGGCGGGTCGCCGGC
This sequence comes from uncultured Thermoleophilia bacterium, assembly GCA_964440225.1. GTDB lineage: Bacteria > Actinomycetota > Thermoleophilia > UBA2241 > UBA2241 > CAIXSE01. Next base: position 6,383 of record CAYTRM010000125.1, read on the forward strand.
GAGCGCTTTCGCCATGGCGTCGGCGTAGGGTCGCCGGTCGTCGGGGTGGACGAACGCGTGGAGGTCGTCGGAGCTGGGCGAGACCTGGGGGCCGACACCGTAGATGCGTTGCAGCTCGTCAGAAGAATGCACCGAGCCGTCGCCGACGTCCCACTCGAAGCTGCCGACGCTGGAGAGCTCCTGGGCGCGCGCCAGGGTCTCCTCGCTGGTCCTCAGCTGCGCGACGGTGCGCTCGAGCTCCGCGGTGCGCTCGCGCACCGTGTCCTCGAGCTCCCTGAGGATGCTCGCCGCCGCCTCTTCGGCCGTTCTGCGGCGGGTGACGTCGGTGAGCATCCCGTTGACGACCGTCACGCCGCGGGCGGCGTCGCGGACCGCCGAGGCGCGGTCGTGCAGCCAGACCCAGTCGCCGGGGCCGCGCTCGAAGCGGTACTCGATGTCCTGGTCCTCGAGGTCCCGCCACAGGCGCTCGAAGGAGCGCAGGTAGGCGCCTCGGTCATCGGGATGGACGCGCTCGTCCCACAGGTTCGCGTCGATCATCATGGCGTCCGGAGAGATTCGCGTCAGCTCTTCGTATCTCGGGCTGTGGTAGGTCAGCCGAGTGGCGCCGCCGACGACCTCGTCGACGTAGGCGGCGATGGGCAGATACCGCAGTGGGTCGAGGCCGCGGGCCTCGGGGTCGGGCGGCGGGACCGGGGCGTCTGCGGGGCCTCCCGGCCGCGATTCAGGCATCCGCACCATCCGTGAGGCCGCGCGCGGGCTCGGCTGCGTCGGGAAGCGTGAAGAAGAAGGTCGCACCCCGGTCGGGCGTCGACTCGGCCCAGACGTTGCCGCCGTGACGCGCGACCAGCCGTTGCACCGTGGCGAGGCCGATGCCGTCGCCGGGGTACTCGCTCGCCTGGTGGAGGCGCTGGAACACGCCGAACAGGTGTCCGGCGTAGCGCGGGTCGAAGCCGATGCCGTCGTCGCGCACGAAGAAGGCGGACTGCCCGTCACGGTCGGTCACGCCCACCTCGATCAGGGCGGTCTCGTGGCTCGCCGTGAACTTCCAGGCGTTGCTCAGGAACTGGTAGAGGATGATGCGCAGGAGCGCCGGGTCGGCGTTCGCCGTCATACCCGGCGCGATGCTCACGGCGACCGTCCGCCCCGGGGCCTCGCGGCGCAGCTCCTCCGCGACGTCCGCGGCCAGCGCGCTCACGTCCACGGTCGTGCGCAGCAGGTCTCGGCGTGCGACACGCGACAGGCCCAGCAGGTCGTCGA
>CAYTRM010000126.1:0-6094 GCA_964440225.1 uncultured Thermoleophilia bacterium
CGCGAGCCTGTACTGCAGCGGGGGCATCTCACCCTCGCTCACCATCTCTGCGGCCCGAGTCATGAGCCCGCCGCCGCCGCCGCCGCCGCCGCCGCCTCCGACCGCCGGCCACTCCGAGAAGTTGAGGTGGTCGCGGCCCTCCGCGACGTCCCGGTAGACGAGCCACGACGCCGGGGCGATGCTCGCGTACCACGGCCACATCGTCTCATTGCTGTGGCAGTCGAAACAGGCGCCGGCGGCCAGCGCCTCGGTCTGCGGGCTGTCCCACCGCGGCTCGCCGGTCACCGGCGGGCTGGTGTGGTCGCGGCCGTACGGGACCAGCTGGAGCGCGCCGAACCCCACGACGAGGACGACGGCGACCCACAGCAGGGTCTTCTTCCCTCGCGACATGCTCAGCCTTCCGGCTCGCTGCTCCCGGCGCGCGACAGCACGCCGCCGATGAAGTCCGCCTCCGCCGGCGCGACGCGGCTCCAGTAGGCGCCGTTGTGGCCGCCGGTCTCGAACCCGCCGGCCGGCGGCTCCGGCAACGACTCCGCGAACGCCTTGGCTGCGTCGTAGAAGGGATCCTTGGTGCCACAGTCGAGGCGCACCGGCAGGCCGCGCAGGCGCTCCACCTCGGCGTACACGTCGTGGGCCGCGTAGTCCGCGGCGCTGTCGAACGCATCGCCGACACCGGCCTCGTAGGACTGCCAGAGCGCCGGGCTGACCGCGCAGACACCGCGGAAGTCCGCGGGGCGCAACTCGGCGGCGCGCAGGGCGCCGTAGCCCCCCATCGACCAGCCCATGATCGCCAGCGGCCCGCCCAGCCCGAAGTCGCGGCGGAGCAGCGGGATGAACTCCTCGAGCAGCATCGCCATGGCGTCGTCGCCGGCCTCGCGGCCGTGCCAGTACGTGGCGCTCGCCTGCAGCGCCGCCACGGCGAACGGCGAGACGCCGCGCTTGGCGACCGCGTCGGCGACGACGTCACCGAACCGCAGTCCCCCCTCGAGGATCCCCTGCGGCGTCCGTCCCCTGCCGGGCAGACAGATGCACACCGGTACGGCGGAGCCCGGCGACGACCCGTCTCGCGGGAGGCCGGGTGGATAGGCGATGCCGTACTCCGCGTCCGCTGCGAGGTGCGCGGAGGCGAGCGTCCCGTACTCGTAGAAGACCGGATACTCGGGCGGCGGCGTGCCGGCTTCGCCGTACGCGCCGGTCAGACGGTACCAGCGGTCGCGGACCGTCCAGGAGCGCCAGCCGACGATGCCGAGAGCGGCGAGACCGGCGACCGTGACGCCGCCGCCGACCAGAAACTGGCGCCGGGTGAGACCGGCTTCGAGAGCGCGGGGGTCGGCGGGCCGAGCCTGGCTCATTCGCAGGCGGGCGCCGCCGTCCGCGCCGCCGGGCCGGCGGCCAGCGGCCCCCGCTTCGGCGAGCGCAGCGCCGCCGCCAGCTGGCGCGCCATCTCCGGCTGCCACTTGGCGCGACCGTGAGCCAGCAGGTGGAAGAGGTCGGCGAAGTCGTCGTCGTGCAGGTCCACCGCGCGCTCGATGTGCAGGTACGGGACCCCGTACTGCGCGGCCAGCTTGCCCGCCCGGGCCCGGTACGCCGGCACGACGCCGGCCCAGTCGGGGCCGGCGGCGGATGAGTTCAGCGGCTGGTCGTACAGCACGACCGAGAAGCCGCGCTCGCGAGCCAGCTTCAGGACCTCTTCGAGCACGGCGAAGTTGTAGTCCGCATACTTGCGGTAGAGCTGCACGTCCTTCTCCAGGACGTACAGGACGTTGCGGCGCTTTCCGAGGGGGAGGTGGCCCTTCGCCCCCGGCGGGTAGTAGTGCTTCGCGTACTCGAGCCGGAATCCCCACGGCACGCCGCTCGACGGGCGCTCGCGCAAGTACGAGCCGAGGAAGCTGAAGACGCCGGGCAGCTCCCCGGTCGCCGGCGCCTCCTTGCCGAACAGCCGCGGTGAGAGCTCCGCCAGCCGCGGGCTTCGCAGGAGCAGCGGCTGGCCCGACAGCAGCCTCTGGTCACGCTCGGGCGTGCCGGTGACCCGGATGGGCGCGAGGCCGAGGGCCACGACCGCCGGCCCGGGCGGGAGATTGTCGATGAGCGTCAGCGACATGGCCATGCTCTGCTGGTGCGCGGCGAGACTCACCACCCGCAGCGGCTCACCCGAGCCGCGCGAGACCGCCGCCGCGAGCGTCTCCTCGCTGATGATGCACTCCATCGTCCCCGAGCCGCCGAAGAGGTAGATCGTGCGTGTCTCCGGCGGGTCCTCGCGGAGCTCCGCGATGCGGTACGAGAGGTGCAGGTAGTCGTCGTGGGTGATGCGCAGAAGGCGTCCCTTGTCGACCGCCGTTATGCCGCCGCCGAGCACCGCGGACTGGAAGGCGAGCAGGACGCCGACGGCCAGGGCCGCCGCCGCGACGAGCACCAGCGGGTTACGCTGGCGAAAGCCGCGGCCGAACCAGCGCCGCCTTCGCGTCTTCTGTGCCGCGGGTGGACTCACCCTTCGCTCCTCTCCTGCGCGCGCTGCTATCGCCTCACCACGTATGACCAGTAAGCCACGCGAGCGGCAGACGCACAACGTAGTACAGCACCTTGAGCGCCTGGCGGAAGTCCGGCGTCGCCACGAAGGCGTAGCCGAGGGCGACGTACAGGAAGGTCGCGGGATAGCCGAGCCAGCGGATGAAGGGCTCGTACGCGGCAGCCCGCGGCAGCCCGGCCTTTTTGCGCGCCTTGCGGCGCTTCTTCTTCCAGCGCTGGAAGGCGGCGAGGATCACGAGGCCGGTGCCGTGATACAGGCCCCACACCGTCCAGTTGAGGTCGACGTAGTGCCAGAGGCCCATGGTCAGCATGCTCGCGTACAGGCCGAGCCAGGGCTTACGCGTGAGCCCGAACACCGGGAAGTAGACGTTGTTGCGCACCCAGCTCGAGAGCGAGATGTGCCAGCTGTGCCAGAAGTCGCTGAGGTTCTTCTGCAGGAACGGCAGATGGAAGTTCTCCATGATCCTGAAACCGAACAGCGACGAGAATCCGATGGCGAGGTCGGTGTAGGCGGAGAGATCGAAGTAGGCGCGCACGAACACGATGATGCAGAAGGCGAGCGGCCACCACGTCCCCACCTCACCCGGGTTGAAGTCGGTGCGCCCGATGGTCGTCGTGATCTTGCCGAAGAACATGACGAAGAGGAAGTCGACGACGAAAACCTTCTTGAAGTACCCGAGCGCGATGCGCCTGAGCCCTGTGTAGAAGAGCTGCCGGTCGAACTCGAAGCTCCGCTTGCCGTAGAACCCCTGGTACGTCTCGAGCGGGCCGGCCGGGAAGGTCGGGGTGAACATCATGAACGCGGCAAGACGCAGCAGCGAGTTGTCCTCGATGACCCCGCGCATGCAGTCGAAGACGTACTGAAGCAGGCGGAAGACGAAGTAGCTGACGCCGAGCGGCATGAGGAGATGGGAGACGACCCAGTCGCCCTCCCCCCACACGGCGATCGCCCCGCGCTGGCCGTACTTGCCGATCGCGAGGATGATGAGCGCGATGAGGATCGCGATGAGCACGGCGCGACTCCCGCGCAGGCGCTCATGGCGATGCAACTCGACGAGCTGATGGACGACCAGCACGAGCCCCACGGCCACGGCCGCGAAGATCGGGTGGAGGACCGCCAGGACGCCCACGCTGAGCAGCAGCGTGAAGAGCAGGCGGTGCTTGTCGTTGCGAAGCGCCAGCCAGAAGACGGCCAGGGCCACCACGACGACCGGGATCAGGTACAACGTGAAGTAGATCTTCACCCGCTCTTCCCCTCCGTTCCCTCATCGGTCATGAGCTTCACGAGCGCGGCCGCCAGCGCACTCTGCCAGATGACGCGCCCCGGTTCCACCAGGTGCGAGAGATCCTGGAAGTACGCGTCGGGGATCGCGACCGTCTCGTTCAGGTCGAGATACGGCGCGTCGTACTCGCGTGCGAGCCGCCCCACCGGCGCGCGATACGCCCGCTGCGCGCGCCGGAAGCGGCCGCGGACGACCTCGTTGTTGAGCGGCAGCTCCAGCAGGACGACGCGCACGCCGCGCTCGCGAGCCCGCCGGAGCAGCTCCTCGAGCATGGCGAGGTTGCTCGCGCGATTCTCCTTGAAGACCGGGTACCGGCGCGTGTTCCACACGCCGACGAGGCGCTCCTTGTAGCGCGTCGAGCGAGCCGTGTCCTCCGAGTAGCGATGCAACTCGTACGGCGTGCTCGGCGGCTCGCCCTCGAGCAGCGCCGCACCGTGCGTACGCGCCCAGTCGGTGATGTACGACCAGATGCCCGGGAGGATCGTGTACTGATACCTCTGCAGATCCCACTCGGCGGCGACGAACCGGCGCAGAGCGGAGCTGCGCAGCAGGAACTCGCGCCCCTCCACCTGCAGCGCGTTCTGCTCCCTGGTCGGCGTGAAGCGCCCCAGGTTGACGCCGACGAGCAGCCACGCCGGCGTGTCGGGGACGGCGTCCACGACGGCCATGGCCTGCGCGAAGTTCTGGTTCATGGACCCCAGGTCGTACGCGGCGACACGAGGCCCGCCGAGCTCCTCGATCTGGGCGGCGAGACTCTCGCCGCTCACGATCGACTCGCGCGCGCTCGAGCCGCCGAGAAGGTACACGGCGGGCGTTCCCGGCGGGTCCCGCCGCGCCCTTCCCACCATCCACGAGATGTACGTGAACGAATCCTCGGGATTCCGCAGGCAGCGGTCGAGCGGGACGGCGGTCCAGACGCCGCTCGTGAACAGCCACTGGAAGCCGAGCAGCGCCGGGACGAGCAGGACGGCGGCGACCAGCAGCACCACGGGGCTGCGATTGAGGAAGCCGCGGCGGAAGCTGCCCATCAGAGGGCCTCCCGCAGAGTCCCGTCGTCGTACAGGCGTGCGAGCTGCCGGGCGAGCTCGGCCTGCCAGACGGCGCGCCCGTCGGGCAGCAGGTGCGAGAGGTCGAGGAAGTCCTCGCTCGGGATGTCGACCCGCTCGTTGAAGTCCAGGTACGGCACCCCGTACTCGGCGGCGATCTCCCGCGTCGGCGTGCGGTAGGCGGTGAACGCCTCGTCGAACGAGCTCCCGATGACCTCACGGTTGTAGGGCAGCTCCAGGAGCACCACGTCCAGCCCCTTGCGCTGACCTTCACGCACCAGATCCTCGAGCATCGCCACGTTGAAGTCGAGGACCCGCCGGAACGCCGGGTAGTACCGGCTCAGCCACTTCTGCACCAGCGCATCCTTGCGCTCCGCCGAGAGCGCTTTGCGACCGTCGTACGCATGCGCCATGTACGGCCGCGGGCCCAGCCGGCCCTTGAACAGAAGGTCGTTCTCACGCTGCTGGGCGTACGACGCCAGCGCCGAGAAGATGCCCGGGAGGATGGTGTACGAGCGCCGGTGCTCGCCGGAGCGGGCGACCACCCACTCCCGCAGTGAGTCGCTCTTGAGGAGCAGTTCCCGGCCGACGACCTGGTTGTAGTTGCTCTTGGGGCTCGTCGTGAAGCGGCCGAGGTTCACGCCGATGAGGACGGTCGTCGGCGTGTCCGGAAGGTTGTCGACGATGGCCCAGCTCTGGGCGTAACGCTGCATCCGCGAGCTGAGGTTGCGGCCGGCGATGGCGGGGCCGCCGGCGGCGCGCACCTCGCGCGCCAGAGAGGAACCGCTGACGATGGCCTCCCGGCCGCTGGAGCCGCCCAGCAGCGCCACGAGCGGCCGCTCCGGCGGCCGGCGCTTGAGCTCACCGACCGTCCACGAGACGTACATGTAGTCGTCCGTGGCGTTGCGCATCCAGCGCTCCACCGGCACGGCGCTCCAGGCGCCGCTGGTGAAGAACGCCTGGATGCCGAGGAGCGCCGGCACCAGCAGCGCCAGCGCCACGACGAGCACGAGGGGGCTCCGGTTGCCCAGCCCGCGACGGAAGCTGCTCACTGCGGGACGCCGCCGTGCCCGGACGTCTCGCCCATGATCTCCACGACCTCCCGCGCGAGACGGCGCTGCCAGACCACGCGGCCCGCCTCGACCAGGTGCGAGAGATCGTGGAAGTCGCGGTCGGCGATGTCGAGCTCCTCGTTGAAGTCGACGTAAGGTACTTCGTACTCGTCGGCCAGAGCCTCGA
>CAYTRM010000126.1:6194-7638 GCA_964440225.1 uncultured Thermoleophilia bacterium
CCCTGCTCCTGGACGTGACTCGTGAGCTGGGAGAACACGCCCGGCAGGATCGTCGTCGTGTACGTGTACTTGCCGTACGTCTCGGCCACGTACTGCTGCAGAAAGCGACTCGGCAGCAGGAGCTCCCGGCCCTCCGACTGCTTGAAGCTGGCGCCACGGTCGGAGGTGAACCGCCCGAGCCCCACACCGACGAGCAGATAGGTCGGCGTCGCCGGCACGTTGTCGGCCACGGCGAGACTCTGCGCGAAGTTCTGGTTCATGGACCCGAGGTCCCACGCGGCGACCTCGGGACCGCCCTCCTCCCTGACGTCGGCGGCCAGGCTCGGGCCGCTGACCACGGCCTCCCGCGCCGCGGACCCGCCGAGCAGGTACACCGACGGCGTGTCCGGCGGGTCCCGCTTGATCTTCCCGACGACCCAGGACACGTACACGTAGTCGTCGCTGGACTTGCGCAGCCAGTACTCGAGCGGGACGGCCGTCCAGCGGCCGCTCGAGAAGCAGTCATCGACCGCGTAGAGCACGGGGACGAGAACCAGCAGCGCCGCGAGAAGGACCAGCGGGCTGCGGTTGAAGAGGCCCCGTCGGAAGCTGCTCACCCCAGCTCCTCCGCGAGCAGCGCGCGGAGCTCGGCACGGATGGCCTTGCCCGACCCCGTGCGAGGGATGGCCGGGACGGCGATCACACGGCTCGGGAGCGACGCCGACGGCAGGACGCCGCGAAGCTCGCGCAGCAGCTTCGAGGCCTTGAAACCCTCGGGCTCGAGCGGGACGACGAAGGCCACGGGGACGTGCCCGAGTATCTCGTCGGGCGCCGCCAGCACGGCGACGTCGGCGAAGCGGCCCAGGCCCTGCAGCGCCTGCTGCACGTGGACGATGCTGACCTTCTCGCCGCCGCGCTTGATGATGTCGTCCTTGCGCCCGGCGATCCAGACGGCGCCGCTCTCGTCGACATGCCCGAAGTCGCCGGTCTTGAGCCCGTGCTCCGTGAGCGTGGCCGCGGTGATCTCGGGATCGTCCAGATACCCCTGCATCAACAGCGAGCCGGTGACAAAGAGCTCGCCGGTCTCGCCCGGCGCGGCCGCGGCGCCGTCCCCGCGCCGCGCCACGACGCGCATGTCGCCGATCGGCCGGCCGACGGAGCCCACGCGCACGTCGAGGTCGGCCGGCGGCAGGATGCAGAGCCGGCCGCTCACCTCGGTGAGCCCGTACATGTTGAAGAGGCCGACGCCCGGCAGCACGCGGCGCAGCTTCTCGATCACCGGCAGCGGCAGGTGGTCGCCGCTCGAGACCCAGAACCTGAAGGCGTGCTCACGCGGCTCGTCGAGCGGCTCGACGACACGCACCAGGTGCGCCGGCGCGCCGCCGAAACCGGTGCAGCCCTCCGTCTCCATCTCGTCGAGCAGCCCGGCTCCGAAGTAGAAACCGAGCTGGCCGGCGACGCCGCC
>CAYTRM010000127.1:0-2743 GCA_964440225.1 uncultured Thermoleophilia bacterium
CTTCTTCATCTCCGCCGGCGCGTACTCGATGTTGCCGCCCGGGCAGCCGCCGCAGGTCGTGTAGCCGACCAGCTCGAGCTCTTCGTCACCGTACCGCGCGAAGGCGCCCTCCCTGTTCCGCATGGCGCGCAGGCACTTGCCTCCGGCGCAGCGGTGATAGCGGTCGCAGATGACGATTCCAAGCTTTCTCATGCCGGTCGCTCCCTCGTGGACGTGTGTCGCGAGACGCTGCTGACCCCGAGTCTACCTCGCCGGCGTTGCGCGTGAGAGTAGGATGGGGAGGAGAGCGAGCTGAGAAGGGACGGTGACGACGTGGCGGATGAGACTTCGCCGGTGCGCATCGCGCTCGTGCAGATGAGCCTCGCGGACGGCGACGAGGCTCGCAACCTGGCCGCGGCGGAGCGCGGCGTGGCCGAGGCGGCGCAGGCCGGCGCCGGCATCGTGGTGCTCCCCGAGATGACGCTCACCGGCTTCCCGTACGACAGCCTCGAGACGCTCGCCGAGCCGCTCGACGGGCCGGGCGCCGCCGCCTTCGCCCGGATGGCCGGCGACCACGGTGTGGTCGTCGTCGCCGGTCTGCCCCGGCGCGACGAGAGCGGGGCGATCCTCAACACGACCGTCGTGCTGGGTCCGGCCGGAGAGCTGCTCGCGACCTACGACAAGACCCACCTCTTCGACCGGGAGAAGACGGTCTTCACGCCCGGGGCCACCTTGGACGGCGTGTTCACCTACCGGGGCGTCTCCTACGGCCTGCTCTGCTGCTTCGACATCGAGATGCCCGAGGCCGCGCGCAAGCTTGCCCTGCTGGGCGCCGAGTGCCTGCTGGTGCCCAGCGCCAACATGGAGCCCTGGGGGCTGCACCACCGCATCTTCGCGCGCTCCCGGGCGCTCGAGAACCACGTGTTCGTCGCCTACTGCAACGGCGTCGGTCCCTGCGCCGGCGCCACGCTGGTCGGCGAGAGCTGCCTCGTCGACCCTCTCGGACGCATCCTGTGCGACGCGGGCGGGGGCGAGTCCGTCGTCTGGGGCGACGTGGACATGGCCGTCGCCGCCGAGTCGCGCCTCGTCTACGACTACCTGCGCGAGCGGCGCCCGGACCTGTACGCCTGAGCCGGCGGCCGGCGGGCCGGATCGGGCGGCACGCATCCCGGCGCAGCGCTCCGGTGAGGTAGGCTTGCGGCATGTGGATCCTGCCCCTCATCGCCGTAGCCGCCGCCGTCGCGTGGGCCGCGCTGGTCGTCACGGCACAGGTGCTCACCCCCGAGCAGGACGCGCTCGGCATGGGGATGAGCGGGCTCGTGCATGGGCGAGGGCGCGTCGCGATGAAGGCCGCGTTCCTGGCGCGGGGAGTCTCGGCGCTGGCGCTCGTCGCGGCCCTGCCTGCCGTGGTGCCCCGCGGGGGCATGACGATCGCCGGCCTCGTGCTGTTCTGGATGTGGGGAGCGGGTTCGGCGCTGCTCGCCCTGTACGACACCGACATGCCCGGCGAGGCGCCGAGCCGGCAGGGCGCGGCGCACTCCATCACGGCCCTGGTGGCGTACATCGCCGGCGTGGCCGGGATGCTGGCGCTCTCGCTGGTGCTGCGCGGCGAGGCCGCGACGGCCGGCGTCGCCCGATGGGCGCTGCTCGTCGCGGTGGCGGCGACTGTCGCCCTGGTCGCCCAGTTCGCCGGCTTCGCCGCGGCGGCGCGCGTGGCGCGCAGGCCGGCGGCGGGAGGCGAAGCCGGCGGAGCGCCTTCGGGCGCCGCCTCCGGCGGGGCGCCCACTGCGCAGGCCTCGACAGCCGATTCGCCTCCGGCCTCCGGCCCGGCCGCCGGCCCCGCCGCCGGCCCCGCCGTACCTCCTCAGCTGGCGGCTTCGGCGGGCAAGCCCGCGGCGCGGTCGTCGCGCTCCTCGGGCTCGTCGCGCCCGTCGTCTCTCGCCGGCGCCTCCCGGCTCGAAGCTCTCGCTCCCTACGCCGGCCTGCTGCAGCGCGTCTTCGTCGCGCTCGTCATGCTGTGGGTCGTGGTCGTCGCCCTCGGCATCTGAGGTCTCTCGCGGTCTGCCTGCTCCGGTCGACCCGCGCTCGCGGCGTGCCCGGGGTCCCACACAGAAAGCGGGCGGCCGGTCTGGCCTGAGCCAGACCGGCCGCCCGCCGGGACGTGCTGTGCTTCGTCAGTTGCCGTGATGCGCGGCGACCGCACCCGGAGCGCTCTGAGCGAGAGCGCTCGTGGCCGCTCCGAACTCAGCTCCGGTCAGACCGTGCGCCGCCGGCATTCCGCCGCCCTTGCTGCCGGCGCCGTGATGCGCGGCGACCGCACCCGGAGCGCTCTGAGCCAGGGCGCTCGTGGCGGCTCCGAACTCGGCGCCGGTCAGCCCGTGGGCGCCGGGCATGCCGCCGGGCGCCGCCAGCGCCGGCACGGCCATGATCGCCAGTGAAAGTGCGACGATCGCCAGGATCACCATCATCTTCCTCATCTTGGTCTCCCCTCTCTCCGTTCTGGTACCCCCGCCACACGAGCGGTGGGCCTTCGGAGGTCGCCCCGGTCGACGAGGCGGCCGGATCCTTAGTGTGAAAAGCGATGGAGCGTTTGTAAACACCAATCGCCGTTGGCGTCTTGGTCCGCCCTCCGGATTCGTGGACTCCGCCGCCGCGAAGTCCTACGATGGAGGTAGCTCGCCTGCGGTGAGCGCGCTCACCGTGGGTGTCTGAAGTGGAGGGCAGCGCCATGAGCGACAAGGGGGCAGAGTCATGACCTACGACG
>CAYTRM010000127.1:2843-7561 GCA_964440225.1 uncultured Thermoleophilia bacterium
TGAAGTGGAGGGCAGCGCCATGAGCGACAAGGGGGCAGAGTCATGACCTACGACGACGTCCGCGCCCGCCTCAACCTCCTCGCGGTTCTTCCCAACCTCGAGGACGTGGTGGCGGGCGACCCGGAGATGCGGGAGCTCGTCGCCGGCGCCCGCATCACCGTCAAGTTCAACGTCGCCGGCGGGCCCAAGGCGTGGGTGCGACTCGTCGACGGTGTGTGCACGGTCGGTGAGGGCACCGGACCGGGGAAGAGGGAGGCCGGCGCCGCAGGCGCTCCGGCCGATGGGGGCGGAGCCGCCGGCGCCGCCGCCCCGTCCGCCCCGTCGGTCGTGCTCGCCTTCGCGTCGGCGAAGCACCTCAACAAGATGTTCGACGGGTCGTCCCAGCCCGTCCCGCTCTGGGGTTTCACCCACCTCGGGTTTCTGCAGGGGCCGTTCAGCGAGCTCACCGACCGCCTGGCGTACTACCTGGCGCCGAGCGACGAGCTGCTCGCGCACCCGGGCTACCTGGCGATGAACACGCGGCTGACCATGAACACGGCGGCCTTCGCCGTCCCGCAGTTGCTCGCCACCGACCCCGACTGCATGCCGCTCCGCCACGGGCTGGCGCACGGCACCATCGTGCTCAAGGTGCTGCCCGACGGCCCCGCCGTCAGTCTCGTCTGCGGGGCCTCCGGCGTGCTGCCCGTCAAGGGCGAGCTGCCGCACCCGAGCGCGCTCGTGCTGCTGCCGAGCCTGCAGGTGGCGAACGACTTCCTGAACGGCAAGCTGGACACGTTCGCCGCGGTCGCGAAGGGCGACATCGCGATCTGGGGCCGCATCGGCCTGGTCGACACGCTCGGCCTGGTGCTCGACAGAGTGCCCAAGTACCTGGCGCCGGCGGCCGAAGCCGGCCCGGCGCCCGCACCGTCGACCGCGACCGCCGCGACCGGCTGAGGAGGGCGAAGGCCATGGAGACTTACTCGTTCGCCCGGTCGCAGGAGCTCTTCGAGCGTGCGACCCGCGTCATCCCCTGCGGCATCTACGGCCACTTCAGTCCGGCGCCGCTGGTGCCGCCGACGAGCTATCCGTTCTACGCGCAGAGAGGCACGGGAGCCCACTTCACCGACGTCGACGGCAACGACTTCATCGACTACATGTGCGCGTATGGGCCCATGGTCCTCGGCTACGACAACAAGGTCGTGCACGACGCCGCCGCCGCGCAGCGCGAGCTCGGCGACACGCTCGCCTGCCCGTCGCCGGTGATGGTGGAGCTGGCCGAGAAGCTCGTGGGCCTCATCCCGTTCGCCGCCTGGGCCTTCTTCGCCAAGAACGGCGGCGACATGACGAACTACGCGACGATGATCGCCCGCGCGGCCACCGGCCGCCCGCTCATCGTCGCCATCGACGGCGGCTACCACGGCGTCTCGCCGTGGATGCAGGGCGGCGGCCACCACGGCGTCACCGCCGGCGACGTCGGCGGCACGGTGCGCATCCCGTGGAACGACACCGCCGCCTTCGAGCGCGTGCTGGCGGACAAGCCGGGCAAGGTCGCCGGCTTCATCGCCACGCCGTACCACCACCCGACCTTCACCGACAGCGCGCTGCCGGCCGAGGGCTACTGGCAGCGCATCCGCGAGCTCTGCGACCGCGAGGGCGTCGTGCTCATCATCGACGACGTGCGCTGCGGCTTCCGCCTCAGCCTGCACGGCTCCGCCGAGTACTTCGGCTTCACGCCGGACCTCGCCTGCTACTGCAAGGCGCTCGCCAACGGGTACCCGATCTCGGCGCTCGTCGGGACGGACGCGCTCAAGGGCGACGCGGCCAGGGTCTTCTACACCGGCAGCTACTGGTACCAGGCGGCGCCCATGGCGGCGGCGCTCGCTTGCCTGGGCGAGCTCGTCCGCCTCGACGCGCCGCGCGCGATGCAGGAGTACGGCCGCCGGCTCACCGACGGCCTCAAGCGGCTGGCCGACAAGCACGGCTACGAGCTCAAGGTCACCGGCGTGCCGAGCATGCCGTACCTGCGCCTCACCGACGACCCCAGCCTGATGCTCCACCAGCGCTTCTGCGCCGAGGCCACCCGCCGCGGCGCCTACTTCACCTCGCACCACAACTGGTTCATGAGCTGCGCCCACACGCAGGACGACCTCGATCGCACGCTGGCGATCGCCGACGACGCGTTCACGGCGCTGGAGAACAGCCCCGAGGGGCAGGGGGGTAGCTGATGCCACTGTCAGCCGGCGACATCAAGACGCTTGAGGCCAAGGCGAAGCAGCTGCGCTGCGACATGGTCGACGTGACGGTGTGGGCCGGGGGCGCCCACATCGGCGGCTCGCTGAGCATGGCCGACGTGCTCACCGCCCTCTACTACCACTACCTGGACGTGCGGCCGGAGGAGCCCGACTGGCCGGATCGCGACCGCTTCGTGCTCAGCAAGGGGCACGGGGGCCTCGGGCTCTCCTGCGTGCTCGCCGACAAGGGCTACTTCGACAAGGAGCTGCTCAAGGAGTTCAACCACTTCAAGAGCCCCTTCGGGATGCACCTCGACGGCAACAAGGTCCGTGGCGTGGACGCGAGCACCGGCTCGCTGGGCCACGGCCTCCCGATGGCGCTCGGCATGGCGATGGGCGCCAGGTTCCAGAAGCAGGCCTGGCGCACCTACTGCCTCCTCGGCGACGGCGAGTGCGACGAGGGCTCCGTGTGGGAGGCGGCGATGGCCGCCCACCACTTCAAGGCCGACACGCTGACCGCCTTCGTCGACCGCAACCACATGATGATCGACGGCCGCACCGAGGACGTCATGAGCCTCGAGCCGCTGGGCGAGAAGTGGAAGGCCTTCGGCTGGGAGGTCCGCGAGATCGACGGCCACGACCTCGCGCAGATCGGCGAGGCCATCGAGGGCGCCCAGGCTGCGAAGGGCGCCCCCACCGTCATCATCTGCGACACCGTCAAGGGTAAGGGCGTCGACTTCATGGAGGACGACGTCAAGTGGCACTACGGCAGCATCGACTCCGAGCTCGCCGCGAGGGCGAAGGCGTCGATCATGAGCGGGACGGCCGGCGCCGCGCGAGCCGGCGCGCCGGCCGCGGGAGGTGCGTCATGACCGAGGTCACCGGCACCACCTGGAACGTCTACGACGCCAACACGCTGACGCAGGCCGAGATCTACGGGCGCGTCCTCTGCGACCTGGCCGAGGCCGACCCGCGCATCGTGGCGCTGACCGCCGATCTCGCCAGGAGCACCAAGATCGGCGTCTTCCAGGACAAGTTCCCGCAGCGCGTCTTCAACGTCGGGATCGCGGAGCAGAACCTCTTCGGCATCGCCGCCGGCATGGCCAAGAGCGGCCTCCTGCCCTTCGTCAGCACCATGAGCGCGTTCGCCAGCATGCGCGCGCTTGAGCAGGTGCGCACCGACATCTGCTACCAGAACCTCGACGTCAAGATCATCGCCACGCACGGCGGCGTGAGCTTCGGGCAGGCCGGCACGACCCACCACTGCACCGAGGACATCGCCATCCAGCGCTCGCTGGCCAACATGTGCGTGATCGTGCCGGCCGACGGCTGGGAGACGGCCAACGCCGTGCGCGCCGCGGTCAAGCGCCCCGGCCCCGTGTACATCCGTCTGGGCCGGGGCTTCGAGCCTACGCACTACGAGAACGACGATTACGGCTTCGAGATCGGCAAGGCGGTGACCATCAACGAGGGCACCGACATCACCGTCATCGCCTGCGGCGTCGCCGTCTACCACGCCGCCGAGGCCGCCAAGCTGCTCAAGGACCAGGACGGCATCAGCGTCCGCGTGCTCGACGTGCACACCATCAAGCCCATCGACGAGGAGGCGATCCTCAAGGCGGTCACCGACACGCGCCGCATTCTCGTCGTTGAGGAGCACAACGTCATCGGCGGGCTCGGCAGCGCCGTCGCCGACGTGATCGCCGCCAGCGGCAAGGGCTGCGCCTTCGCCAAGGCCGGCCTGCCGGACTGCTACAGCGAGGTCGGTTACCCCGAGGACCTCTACAGCCACTACTGCATCGACGGGGACGGCATCGTCGGCCTGGTGCGCGAAGTGCTGCACCGTGAGTTCGAGGCCGACGAGGACTGGGAGGACGAGTTCTGATGGGCGCCGGACCCGCAGCGGCGACCGGCGCCCCGGACCCGGCGGAGGCCGCCACGCAGCCCGCAGCCGGCGCCCCGCAGGCGCCGCCGGCCGCCGCGCTGCCGGCCAGGCCCGCGCCCGCGCCGCCGCGCAACGACCTGCCGCAGGCGCGCACCCGCGAACTGCTCAGGACGCGCCTGTTCCTCCGCGCCGCCCTCCCGTGCGTCAAGGTGATGCTCGAGGACGACCCGGCGACCAGCAAGCGCTTCAAGGGCGTGGATGCCGTCGTCCAGTTCGTGGCCAAGAACCAGCCGCGCGCCGTCGGCGCCTACCTCTGGTTCGAGGACGGCGACGTCCGCGTCGAGCAGGGCTTCTGGGACGCGGACGGCGTCGGCCGCGAACCCGACATCACGTTCACCTTCGCGTCGCCGGCCAAGCTCAACGACTTCTTCGCCGGCAAGACGGTGCTGCCGGGCATCCGCGGGCTCTCCCACCCTGGGCTGGTGGCCAAGGTGGTGCGGCTGCTCCTCGGCCTCAAGCTCATGCTGCCGAGCGCGCAGCCCAAGGACCCGGCAAAACGGCGGCTCAAGCTCAAGCTCACCCTCTACATGATCACGACCGCCCTGAGCCAGTACAACAAGGGC
>CAYTRM010000128.1:0-7551 GCA_964440225.1 uncultured Thermoleophilia bacterium
ACCCCCTACTCCAACCCGCACGTCGAGCGCCCCTACGACACCGCCGAGGTCGGCGGCTACCTCCCCGAGGAGGACCCGCTGGTGGACATCGCGCTCATGTGTGACCTGCACCGCCAGGTCCACGAGGCCCTCCCCCACCTGCCCAGCATCGAGCGCTGGCGCGAGGGCGACCGCGAGAAGCCCTACGACCCCAACACGGAGGCGTCGCGCCAGGAGATGCGCACCTTCATCTGTGGCCAGTGCCACGTGGAGTACTACTTCAAGGGCGAACAGAAGCTGCTCACGTACCCGTGGCACGACGGCATCAACGCCGAGGACATCGAGACCTACTACGACGAGGCCGGCTTCTCGGACTGGGTGCACGCGCAGAGCGGCGCCGGGGTGCTCAAGGCGCAGCACCCCGAGTTCGAGACCTGGAACACGGGCGTGCACGCGCGCTCCGGCGTGGCCTGCGCCGACTGCCACATGCCGTACACGCGCGAGGGCGCGACCAAGGTGAGCGACCACCACGTACGCAGCCCGCTGCTCAACTCGCGCCGCGCCTGCGGCCCCTGTCACCCGTACGACGAAGAGGAGATCGTCGCGCGCGCCGAGACGATCCAGGGCCGGACCAAGGAGCTGCTCGACGCAGCCGAGACCGCGACGGTGGACCTCATCGAGGCGATCGCCGCCGCCAAGGCGGCCGGAGCCACCGACGAGCAGCTGGCGTCCGCCCGCGACTTCCAGCGCAAGGCGCAGTGGCGCACGGACTTCGTCAATGCCGAGAACTCCATGGGCTTCCACTCGCCGCAGGAGACGGCGCGCAACCTCGGCCTCGCCATCGACTATGCGCGGCAGGGCATGATCGCGCTGGGCGAGCTCAGGTAGCCGCGACGCGGCCGCCGGCCGCCTCAGACGGACGTGCCCGCGGCGCAGGCCGGCGGCTCGCAGTCGAGCCGGCCGTCGCGCAACACGATGGTGCGGTCGAAGTACCGCTGCAGGTCGGGGTCGTGTGTCACCATGACGATCGTGTTGCCCTCGTGGTGCAGCTCGGCGAACAGGTCCATGATCTCCGCCGTGGTCTCGCTGTCCAGGGCCCCGGTCGGCTCGTCGGCGAGGATGAGGGGCGGCTCGTTGACGAGCGCGCGGGCGATGGCCACTCGCTCCTGCTCGCCGCCCGAGAGCTTGCCGGGCAGGTGCCCGCCGCGGTCGGCGAGCCCGACGCGCTCGAGCACCGCGAGGGCGCGGGCGCGCTTCTCCGCGGCGGGCATCCGCTTCACCGCCAGCGGCAGCGTCACGTTCTCGAGCGCCGTCAGGTAGGTCACGAGGTTGAACGACTGGAAGACGAACCCCAGGTACTCGCGGCGGAAGTCGGCGAGCCGCTCGCCCGGGAGCGAGTAGAGGTCGATGCCGTCCACCGCGACGCCGCCGGCGCTCGGCCGGCTCAGCCCGCCGAGGATGGCGAGGAGCGTGCTCTTGCCGGACCCGGACTGACCCATCACTCCGAGGAACGAGCCTTCGGGGACCGTGAGTTCGAGACCGCGCAGGGCACGCACCGGGGCGCCGTCGCCGGCGAAGGTCTTCTCCAGCCCGCGGACGGCGATGAAACGCGCGGCCCTCTCGTCCGGGAGCCGCGCGGGCGTGTCGACGGCCGTCGTCTCGCAGGCCGGCGGGGCTATGGTCGCGGTGATCATGCTGATCTCCTTGGGCGGGCGCCGCGCGCTCACAGCGCGCGCAGCGCCTCGGTCGGTTCGAGTCTCCCGGCGCGGAGCGCCGGATAGAGTGCGGCGAGGACGCCGGTGAGCGTCGCGCCGGCGACCGCCGCCACGCCGAGCAGAGGCATCCACGCGACGGCCGCGCCCTCGTCCAGGGCGGGCAGGACGGCGTAGCTCACCCCCATGCCGGCGGCGTAACCGAGCGCGCCGGCGACGACACCGGCGGCCACCGCCTCGAGCAGCACCAGCCGGGTGATCTGGGCGCGGCGGAAGCCGATGGCCCGGAAGACGCCGATCTCCGTGGTGCGTTCGCTCACCGAGCCCATCACGGTGAGGAACACGACGAGGACCTCGATGCCGACGACGATGCCGGCGATCGCCAGGCTGAAGCTCCTGAACTGGTCGACGGCGTGCAACCGGCCGGCCACCGCCTCGCGCACGGCGGCGACCTGCGCCTCGGGCAGGGCCGCGGAGAGCTCGCGCACGACCTGGTCGACCGGGGCACCGGAGTAGACGGCCGCGACCTCGATGAGTGTGAGCTCGCCCTCGCGGCCGAGCAGCCGCTGCACGTCACCGAGCTCGGCGACGAGCAGATCATCGTCCTGACCCCCGGTGGGGCGCAGGACGCCCGTCACCGTGAAGCGCTCGCCGTGAATGCGCACGGTGTCGCCCATCTCGAGCTCCAGGACCCGCGCCGCCTCGGCGCCGGCGACCACCTCGCGTTCGTCCCGCGGCGGGCGGCCGGCGTCCACCGACCACCAGCGCTTGAGCTCGAACTGCGCCGCGGGCTCGACGCCCATGAGCAGGACGCGGTGGCCCTTGACGCGCACCGCGCCCACGAGCTCCGGCGCGACGACGGCGATGCTCGCGCGCGCCGGGATGGCGCGCACCTGCTCGAGGTCCGCCTCGTCCAGCCCCCGGTCGCCGACGCTCACGCCGCCGACGTCGATGCCGCCGTACGTGAGCGCGACTTCCTTGGTCTTGGGCGTGATGACGATGTTGGCGCCGTAGCTCTCCAGACCGGCCTCGGCCTGACCGGTCATCGACCGCGCCAGCGTGAGCAGGGCGACGACCGTGGCGACGCCGATCAGGAGGCCCGCGATCAGGAACGCGGTACGGGCCTTGCGGCGGCGCAGGTTGGCGAGCGCGATGGAGCGCAGGGTCATGCCGGGCTCCGCATCAGATCGACCGCAGGGCGATGGTCGGGTCAAGGCGGCTCGCGTGCAACGCCGGGTACAGCGAGCCCAGACAGCCGATGAAGACGGCGAGCAGCACCGCCCCCACCGCGAGCGGCGGCGCCCAGGAGACGTGCACGTTCAGACCCTCGGCGAAGAACGGCAGGAGCAGGTGGCCGGCGCCCATGCCGGCGAGATAGCCGAGCACGCCGGCGACCACACTGGCGGCGGCCGCCTCAAGCAGCACGAGACGGGTGATATGCGAGCGCCGGAACCCGAGCGCGCGGAAGATGCCGATCTCGCGCGTCCGCGCGTTCACGGAGCCCATCATGGTGACGAAGACGACGAGCGCCTCGATGGCGATGATGACGGCGGCGGCGACGTAGCTGAAGGTACGGAAGATGTCGAGCGCGTGCATGCGGTTCTTCGTGACCTGCTGCATGGCCGTCACCCGCGTGCCGGGCAGGGCGTCCTGCAGCTGTACGGCGATCTCCTCCACGGGACAGTCGCTGCAGAGAGCGGCCACCTGCACCATGGTCACCTTGCCGGGCCTCTCGAGCAGCGTCTGAGCGGCGTCCAGCCGTACCACGAGCAGCTCGTCGTCCTGGGAGCCCGTGGGGCGCAGGACGCCGGTCACGCGGAAGCCGCGGCCGTCGAGGGCGACGGAGTCGCCCGTGCGCAGGCCGAAGCGGCGGGCGGCCGAGGCGCCGGCGACGAGCTCGTCGCCGGCCGTCGGCGGCCGCCCGTCCAGCCTCCACCACTTCTTGAGCTCGAACTCGGCGTTGGGGCGCACGCCCAGCAGCAGCGCCTGACGACCCTTCACCTCGACTGCGCCGAGCAGCTCCGGCGCGACGATGGCGACGTTCCTCCGGTTCTCGATGGTGTCGACGCGCGCGAGATCCGCCTCGCGCAGCTCGCGCGCCTGCAGCCGCACCCCGCCGAGGGCCACCCCGCCGTAGCTCAGCGAGAGGTCGTCGGTCCGTGGCGCCACGACGATGTTGGCGCCGTACGTCTCGAGCTGGTTCTGCGCCTGCACCGTCAGCGCGCGGCTCATCGAGAGCAGCGTCACCACGGTGGCGATCCCGACGAGCAGACCGGCGACGAGGAACGCGGCGCGCGACGGGCGGCGGCGCAGATTTCCGAGGGCGACGGTGTGCAGTCTCACGCGGCTGAGCTCAGGCTATCGACGTGGCGTGGGTCAGCATCTCGCCGGACTCACTGGAAGTACTTGACGCCGGCCTGCAGATCGGCCGCCTCGAGCACCAGCTCCTGCCCCGTCACCTCGCGGTCGATCGGCGACGGGTTGCAGCCGCCCTTGCGCTCGTTGATCCGTGTGGAGTCGAACTGCTGCCCGCAGTTGTTGCAGACCATGACGTCACCCTGCTGGCTGTAGCCCTTCTTGTTCGGATAGCAGACGTCGCACGCGTCGAATGCGGCGCGGTACTCCCCGTCCTGACTGCGCATGACGAAGTACTTGACCTCCACGCCGCCGGCGTCGTAGGAGTAGAAGCGGGCCTGGCCGTCGGCGAGGTCGGCCACGCGGATGGCGACGCCGGCGCCGTCCGCGGCCACCGGAGCCGGCGCCGCGGCCGGCGTCTGCTCGCCGCGGCCGAACGCCACGATCAGCGCCACCGCGATCACGGCGACGAGCGCGACGCCGGCCAACGCGAGATGGAGCGTCGCCCGGCTCCTCGGCTGTTCGAACTGAGCCCGCTTGCGCGCGCGCACCTCCTGCGGACGCCGGGTCTGGTCGTTCGCGCGATCGCGCCTGCTCTGCTGTCCTGACACGGGCGTTCCTCCTGTGCGGGGTCGGGCTGGTCCGGGCCTGCCGGCCGGGTGCGTGTACTGTAGAGAGGCGTCGTGAAGAAGCTGTGTAGAGGAAAGCGGGTACGTTGCGACAGGAGACGGCGACCGGAGAGGAGTCGGCGTGAGCGACCCCCAGCGCATCTTGGTGATCGACGACGAAGAGTCCGTCCGGGACGTGGTCAGGGCGTACCTGGAAAAGGACGGGTTCACGGTGTTCACGGCCGCCAACGGCCGCGACGGGCTCGCCCTCGCGGAGCGCAAGCACCCGGACCTCATCGTGCTCGACCTGATGCTCCCTGACGTCGGCGGCGAGGAGATCTGCGAGGAGGTGCGCGGCCGGTCGGACGTCCCGATCGTGATGCTCACGGCCAAGGCCGGCGAGGATGAGCGCGTGGGAGGGCTCCTCGCCGGCGCCGACGACTACCTGGTCAAGCCGTTCAGCCCTCGCGAGCTCGTCGCCCGCGTGCGCGCGGTCCTCAGACGCACCGGCGGCGTGGAGACGCCCCTCGTGGAGGTCCTCCGGTTCGACGAGGGGCGTCTCGAGATCGACACCGTGCGGCACGCGGTGCTGCGCGACGGCCGACCGGTGAGCCTGACCCCGAACGAGTACAAGTTGCTGGTGGCGCTGGCGAGGTATCCGGGACGCGCCTACTCGCGGTTCGAGCTCGTCAACCGCGTGCAGGGCTACGACTACGACGGCTACGAGCGCATCATCGACGTCCACATCAAGAACCTGCGCAAGAAGATCGAGCCTGACGCCTCCAAGCCGCGGTACGTGGAGACGGTGACCGGGGTGGGCTACCGGCTGGCGAAGCTGTGAGCGGACGACGTCGTCGCTGGGGCCTGCGGGCGCGCCTGGTGGCGGCGTTCGTCGCCGTCGCGCTCCTGGGCACTGCCGTCACGACGATCTACTCGAGCGTGAGCCTCACCTCACATCTCGAGGAGTCGGCGAAGGCGCGGCTGCAGAACTCGGCCGTGCACTTCGGCGACGTGGCCGCCGTCGTCTCCGAGAACGGCACGTGGGACCAGCAGGCCGTCGAGACCCTGCACCACCTGGCCCAGCTCGAGTTCCTGGCAGTGGACCTCCACAGCGCGGACGGCGAGCGGGTCCTGTCTCACCCGCCCTCGGCTCCCGTGCAGCGGGGAGCGGCGGCGAGCGCTCCGGTCAACGCGAGTGGCCGGGAGATCGGGATGGTGACCGTGAGCCGCGACGACGGCCGCCTGTTCACGACGGAGGAGATCCAGTTGCGCGAGGAGTTGCTGCGCATGCACCTCGCGGCAGGCGTGCTCTCGGCGGCCGTCGCCGTGCTCATCGCCCTGTATCTCGCGGTGACGCTCTCGAGGCCGCTGCGCAACAT
Source organism: uncultured Thermoleophilia bacterium (assembly GCA_964440225.1). Lineage (GTDB taxonomy): Bacteria > Actinomycetota > Thermoleophilia > UBA2241 > UBA2241 > CAIXSE01. The sequence goes on from CAYTRM010000128.1 coordinate 6,034, forward strand.
CCGTGCCGGCGCCGAGGCCATGAGCGCCGGCGATCTTGACACGCGCGTCGCGGAGAGCGGCGACGACGAGATCGGCGCCGTCGCCGAGGCGCTCAACCGACTGGCCGAGACACTGCAGCAGGAAGAGCGCCTGCGCAAGGAGAGCGTCCAGGACCTCGCGCACGAGTTGCGCACCCCGGTCATGGGCATCCTCGCCCGCGTCGAGGCCGCCCAGGACGGCGTGCTGGACGACGGGGCCGCCAACCTCTCCGCCATGCACGACGAGGCGCTGCGGCTGGCCCGGCTGCTGGACGATCTCTCCGCCCTCGCCGAGGCCGAGCGCCCCGGCCTGCTGCTCGAGACCGAACCGGTCGACCTGGCCACCGTCGCCGGCGCACAAACGGCGGCGTTCGCCGGCGCCTTCGCCGGCAAGGACATCGAGCTGGTCTCCAATCTGAGACGGGCCGTGGTGGACGGCGAGACCAAGCGCCTCGAACAGATCGTCGTGAACCTGCTGTCGAACGCACTGCGCTACACGGACCCCGGCGGCGCCGTGACGCTCACGGTGCGCCCGGACGGCGACCGCGCCGTCCTCGAAGTGCGCGACACCGGCATCGGCATCGCGCCCGACGACCTGCCACGCGTCTTCACCAGGTTCTGGCGAGGAGAAAAGTCACGTTCGCGGGCCACCGGCGGAGCCGGCATCGGCCTGGCGATCGTCAAGGAACTGGTGCAGGCGCACGGGGGCGAGATCGCCGTGACGAGCGTGCCCGGCGAGGGCTCCTCCTTCCTCGTGTGCCTGCCGCTGATGTCACGCGGCTGATCGTCCGCCCGCGCGCCGCGGGATCCGGCCTTCACCGCATCTCCACATCGATCGCCTACCGTCCCGGCCGGCGCGCTCGCCGCCAACGCCTCGGACGGCGAAGGGCAGGCCTACGGCCTGCACCACTCGGCCATGGCTCAGGACGGCCACCTCGGCGCCGCAATGGACCCGGGGGTCCACCGGGGTTTCTCCGGCTGGATGATGCACGAGTAACCGCCCTCGGCCTCAGAGCCCGACCCCGACGCCCGCTCTCCCGGCCCCTGCTTGGGAGAGCGGGCGTCACCGGGTTCTGATACCGTCGCGCACGATGGCCGGCGCCCCCGACACCCTCCCGTCCGCACTGCGCGGCCTGAGCACCGCTGAGGCCGACCGCCGGCGTGCCGCCGGCCAGGGCAACGACGTCGAGATCAAGGCCGGGCGCACCTACGGGCGCATCGTCCGCGACAACGTCTTCAACTTCATCAACAACCTCTTCTACTTCCTCGGGACCCTCCTGCTGATCCTGGGCAAGCCGCTGGACGCGTTCGCCGTCGTCTTCGTGATCGGCGCCAACACGATCATCAGCCTGGTGCAGGAGGTCCGCGCCAAGCGCGTGATGGACAAGATGGCGATCCTCATGCGGCCCAAGGCGGATGTGGTGCGCGACGGCGAACTGCGCGAGATCGACCCGTCGCTGGTCGTGCTCGGCGACATTCTCTATGTGCAGCCGGGAGACC